>NZ_AOHQ01000143.1:0-23682 GCF_000416385.1 Mycobacterium sp. VKM Ac-1816D | reverse complement strand
CACCGCCGAACACACATTGACCTCGGCCCTCCAACACACATTGGAGGGCCGAGGCATTTGTGCATATATGACCATTTATCAGCCATTTTTATTGACCGAATTCATTGGTAATAATTGGTTGTATTCATTGCAACTGTCGTGATTAGCCAACTCCCGGCTATCCTTTCTGCGAGACGGTTGATCAATCAGGAAGGCGACTGTGGCCGAGGACAGACAAGGCAACAGCGACGATCGGCGGCAGCGCCGGGCCCCGGGCGACAATCCGCGTTCCGGAGGGAACAGCGGTCAACGCTCGAGCGCCGACGGTGCACAGCGTTCCGGCAGCGGTGGCTACGCGCGTCGCGGTGGACGCGACCGGCCGAAGCCGCCACGGTCGGACGGTCCGCGCCGAGACTTTCGGGGCGGTAGCGAGAACATCACCACCGGACCGCGTATCCCCAACGAGATCGAGGCAAAGCAGCTGGCCCCGGAGATCCGCAGCGAGCTCATCACTCTCGACAAGTCGACCGCCGATGTGGTCGCCCGTCACCTGGTGGCGGCCGGTGAGCTCCTCGAGGAGGATCCCGCTGCGGCGCTGGAGCATGCGCGGGCCGCGCGGGCCCGTTCGGGCCGGATCGCCGCGGTGCGCGAGGCCGTCGGAATCGCCGCGTACTACTGCGGTGACTGGGCACAGGCGTTGGCCGAGCTCCGCGCCGCGCGGCGGATGGGTAGCAAGTCCGCACTACTGCCGTTGATCGCCGATTGTGAGCGCGGGGTCGGACGCCCGGAACGGGCGATCGAGCTGGCGCGCGGTCCCGAAGCCGACGAGCTAACCGGTGACGACGCCGAGGAATTGCGGATGGTCGTCGCGGGCGCCCGCTCCGATCTGGGTCAGCATGAGCAGGCGCTGGCCATCCTGTCGAGCCCGCCGCCGGATCCTGCTCGACCCGGGACCACCAGTGCCCGGCTGTTCTACGCCACTGCCGAGACTCTGCTCGCACTGGGCCGTGCGGACGAGGCGGTCCAGGCCTTCATCAATTCCGCGGCGGCCGATGTCGAGGGCGTCACCGACGCCGAAGAACGACTCGCCGAGCTCACCTAGATGGCCTCGCTGGCGCAGGAGCACGATTGCCTGCTCCTGGACCTTGACGGCACGGTCTTCCGCGGACACGAACCCACCCAGGGGGCCGTGGACAGTCTGGCGGCCGTGCAATCCCGGGCCCTCTTCGTCACCAACAACGCGTCCCGTTCGGCGTCCCAGGTGGCCGAGCATCTCGGCGAGCTCGGGTTCACCGCGCGCGATGAGGATGTCGTCACCAGCGCCCAGAGTGCGGCACGACTGGTCGCCCAACAGGTGCCCGCCGGCTCTGCGGTCCTGATCGTCGGGACGGACGCACTGGCCGCCGAGATCGCCGCTGTCGGTCTCGAGCCTGTCCGCACGTTCGCCGCCGATCCCGTCGCCGTCGTCCAGGGCCACAACCCGGACACCGGATGGTCCATTCTTGCCGAGGCTGCCCTGGCCATCCGGGCCGGCGCGCTCTGGGTGGCCGCGAATGTGGACCGCACATTGCCCTCCGAGCGCGGGCTGTTGCCCGGCAACGGGTCGATGGTCGCCGCGTTGCGTACCGCCACCGACACCGAACCCCAGGTTGCCGGAAAGCCGGCACCGAGCCTGATGAAGGACGCACTGGCACGCGGGGATTTCGGCACACCGCTGGTGGTCGGCGACCGTCTCGATACCGATATCGAGGGCGCCAATGCCGCGGGCTTGCCGAGCCTGATGGTCCTGACCGGGGTCAACGACGCCGCCGACATGGTGCGGGCGGCGGCCGGTAGTCGACCCGACTTCCTCGCCGAGGACCTGCGGTCTCTGCATACCGCCGCCGACGACCTGCGCATCGCGGCGCACCCGGCTTGGCAGGTCGATATCGACGGCACGACCGCGACCGTGCGGTCCACCGGGGTCGCTACGGCGGATGACCTCAGTATCGTGCGCGCCACTGCCCACGCCGTGTGGTCGGCGTCGGCACTCGTGATCGAGGCCGGTGACGATACCGCGCGATCGGCGCTGCACCGCTGGTCGCTGCTGGGCTGAGCCCATCGGCTAGCGTGATCAGCGATATGAGTACCGAACCCGAGCAGATCCGCGCCGGTATCGCGGCGCTGCTGGCCGATCTGCCAGACCTAGAAGCCGGTGGGCTGGAAGACGCCGATATCGATGCGGTGGCCGTACGCCTCGAAGAGGCGCATGACCTGTTGGTACGTGCTCTGGAATCCGTGGAGGGCCGAGGCGACGCGAATCGGGGGCTGTGATTCCGATGACGGCGATCCGATGACGCGGCGTGCACGGGTGGATGCCGAGTTGGTCCGGCGGGGGCTGGCGCGCTCGCGCCAGCAGGCGGCGGAACTGATCTCGGCCGGCCGGGTGCAGATCGACGGAATGCCGGCCGCCAAGCCGGCCACCACGGTCGCCGTCGACGCCAAACTGACCGTCGCCGCCGACGAACGGGTGTGGGTGTCGCGTGGCGCGCACAAGTTGATCGGTGCGCTCGACGCGTTCGGAGTTTCCGTCACCGGTCGGCGCTGCCTGGATGCCGGGGCGTCCACCGGTGGATTCACCGAGGTGCTCCTGGACCGCGGCGCATCCGAGGTCGTGGCGGCAGATGTCGGATACGGGCAGCTGGCCTGGTCGCTGCGTTCCGATGACCGGGTGCAGGTGTTGGAACGCACCAACGTCCGCTCGCTCACCCCGGACCTGATCGGCGGACCGGTTGACCTCATCGTCGCCGATCTGTCCTTCATCTCGCTGTCCACCGTGCTGCCCGCGCTGACCTCCTGTGCCTCTCCGCAGGCCGATATCGTTCCCATGGTGAAGCCCCAGTTCGAGGTCGGCAAGGACCGGGTCGGTGCTGGTGGGGTGGTCTCCGATCCCGCTCTGCGCGCCGAGGCGGTGCTGGCTGTTGCGCAGCGAGCCGCGCAATTGCATTGGCACGCAGTGGCTGTCACTGCGAGCCCGCTTCCGGGGCCGTCCGGGAACGTGGAGTTCTTTCTCCGGTTGCGCACCGGCGACGACACCGCACTGACCGGTGCCGATCTCGAACGGACCATCCAGCAAGCGATCGACGAAGGGCCGCAATGACCTCACAGGAATCGAGCCCGGGCCGCACCATCCTGTTGGTGGTGCACACCGGGCGCGAAGAGGCCACCGAGACCGCCCGCCGGGTGGAAAAGGTGCTCGGTGAGCATGGCATCGCGCTGCGGGTGCTGACGGCCGAAGCCGTCGACCGAGGTTCACTGCACCTGGCGCCGGGGGAGATGCGTTCCCTCGGCGTCGACATCGACGTCGTCGATGCCGACGAGCAGGCCGCCGAGGGATGCGAGCTGGTTCTCGCCCTCGGTGGTGACGGTACTTTCCTGCGCGCTGCCGAACTCGCCCGCAATGTCGAGATCCCGGTTCTCGGAATCAATCTCGGCCGGATCGGTTTCCTGGCAGAGGCGGAGGCCGACGCGATCGACAAGGTGCTCGATCACGTCATCGCCAGGGACTATCGCGTAGAGCAGCGCATGACACTGGACGTCGCGGTCCGCCAGGACGGTGCGGTGTGTGACCGCGGATGGGCACTCAATGAGGCGAGCCTGGAGAAGGGCCCACGCCTGGGTGTGTTGGGGGTGGTGCTCGAGGTCGACGGGCGCCCGGTATCGCAGTTCGGCTGTGATGGTGTGCTGGTATCGACGCCGACGGGTTCGACGGCCTACGCGTTCTCCGCGGGGGGACCCATTCTGTGGCCCGATCTGGAGTCGATTCTGGTGGTACCCAACAACGCTCACGCATTGTTCGCCCGCCCGATGGTGACCAGTCCGGATGCGTCCATCGCCATCGAGGTCGAAGCCGGTGGTAATGATGCGATTGCCTATTGCGATGGGAGACGCAAGATGGTGGTGCCTGCCGGGGCACGTCTGGAAGTGACCCGCTGCGGTACGTCGTTGAAGTGGGTTCGCCTGGACAGTGCGCCGTTCACCGACCGGCTGGTGCGCAAGTTCCGGCTGCCGGTCAAGGGATGGCGCGGCCAGTAGTGCTCTCCGAAATCCGAATCGAGTCGCTGGGTGCGATCAGCTCGGCGACCGCAGAGTTCGACCGCGGCCTGACGGTGCTGACCGGTGAGACCGGGGCCGGTAAGACGATGGTCGTGACCGGCTTGCATCTGCTCGGCGGCGCCCGCGCCGATGCCAGCAGGGTGCGCACCGGCGCCGGCCGGGCGGTGGTGGAGGGCCGGTTCAGCACCACCGAACTCGGTGCCGACGTGGCATCGCGGATCGACGACATCCTGGAATCGTCGGGTGCCGAGCGCGATGACGACGACAGCGTGATCGCCGCGCGCTCGGTGAACCGGGAGGGGCCGTCTCGGGCGTACCTCGGCGGGCGCAGCGTGCCGGCCAAGTCGTTGAGCACCTTCACCAATGAATTGCTGGCCCTGCACGGGCAGAACGACCAGCTGCGCCTGATGCGTCCCGACGAGCAACGCGGCGCATTGGACCGCTATGCCGATGTGACCGCGCCGTTGCG
Source organism: Mycobacterium sp. VKM Ac-1816D (assembly GCF_000416385.1). Classification (NCBI taxonomy): domain Bacteria; kingdom Bacillati; phylum Actinomycetota; class Actinomycetes; order Mycobacteriales; family Mycobacteriaceae; genus Mycobacterium; species Mycobacterium sp. VKM Ac-1816D. The sequence continues at coordinate 19,139 of NZ_AOHQ01000143.1, read as the reverse complement.
GCGATATCGCGCGGCGCGCGAGCAGTGGTTGGCCGCCCGCCGGGACCTGACCGACCGCACCGAGCGCGCGCGCGAACTGGCGATGGAGTCGGACCGTCTGACCTTCGGGCTCAACGAGATCGACACCGTGGACCCGTCGCCGGGTGAGGACGAGGCATTGGTCGCCGATATCCGCCGGCTCTCCGAACTCGATGCGCTGCGCGATGCCGCAGCGGTGGCCCGGGGGTGGTTGGCGGGTCCCATCGACGATGACGGTTCCGAATCTGCCTCGGCCGCAAACGGTGTTGCTCAGGCCAGAGCCACGTTGAGTGCCACTGATGACGCAGCGTTGCAGGCGTTGGGCGAGCGGCTGGTCGAGGCGGTCGCCGTGATCGGCGACGTGTCCAGCGAGCTGGGCGATTTCCTTGCCGAACTGCCCAGTGATGCCAGCACCTTGGAATCCAAGCTGGCCCGTCAGGCCGAGCTGCGGGGGTTGACCCGTAAGTACGCCCCGGATATCGACGGCGTCCTGGCCTGGGCGGCGGAATCACGGACCCGGCTGGCCCAACTCGACGTGTCCGAGGAGGCGCTCGCCGGATTGCAGGCCCGCGTGGACGAACTGCACGCCACGGTCGTCGCTGCGGCCGCCGACCTGACGAAAGCGCGCACCAAGGCCGCAAAGGGACTGGCCAAGGCGGTATCTGCCGAGCTGTCCGGGCTGGCGATGGCCGGGGCGGACTTCGGCATCTCGGTCTCTGCGCTGCCCGCCCGCGCCGACGATTCGGCGCCGGTGACCTTGGCCGACGGCACCGCCGCACACGCGGGCCACGACGGCGTGGACGCTGTCGAATTCGGCTTCGCCGCACACAAGGGCACCGAGCTGCTGCCGTTGGCCAAGAGCGCATCGGGCGGTGAGTTGTCCCGGGTGATGCTCGCTCTGGAAGTGGTGCTTTCGGCCTCCGACGAGGGCACCACGATGGTGTTCGACGAGGTCGACGCCGGTGTGGGCGGGCGCGCCGCCGTTCAGATCGGTCGCCGGCTCGCCCGGCTGGCCCGGACCCATCAGGTCATCGTCGTCACGCATCTTCCCCAGGTGGCCGCGTATGCCGACACCCATCTGGTCGTCGAGAGCGGACCGAAGTCCAGCAGGGTGGTGCGGCTGGACGACGAGGAGCGGGTGGCCGAGCTGGCGCGCATGCTGGCGGGCCTCGGCGATACCGACAGTGGACGCGCACATGCTCGCGAGCTGTGGGAGTCTGCCCAGCGCGACCGCGGGGAAGGCTGAATCAGGCCGGGTTGGCCGGCGACAGCGCGGCGGTGCTCCAGTGCAACGGGCTGACGTCGGAGATCTCGACCGCCTCGGCGATGTCGAACTCCACGAAACATTGGACACCCTCGGCACTTTCCCACACGATCTCGGCCGTCCCGGTCAATTGCAGGGTGCTTCCGGTGTCCCAGTCCGGGATCAGCAGACCGACGCTGGAGTTGGTGGCGATGTTGCCCAGCGTCATGAACATCGAGTTGCCCCGATAGTCGGGCCAGCGCAGCCGAGTGGGGGACAGGACCTCCAGGAAGCCGGGATTCCCACCGCGGTGTGAGGCATCGGCGTTGCCGTCGGGGTCGGCGGATCCGACAAAGAACGTGTCGGCTTCGGCGAGCCGGCGCCGCATGGTGTCGTCGAGGGCATCGGTCCTGCGCAGATCGCGCCGTGCGGGCGGGGCCGTGACCCTCTCGATATGCCTGCGGGAGATGTACTTCGGGCAGTTGGAATACACCTGATCGGGATGAATGGACAGCCCGGTACCGGTGGCCGTCGCGATGCCGTTGATGCGCATCCGGTGCCGGCTCTGCGGCTCGATCGCGATCATGCCCACCTGCCGAGGGCGGCCGTTCAGCACATCGTGCAGCGGATCGCCGGGGACAGGCAGCGCCTCGATGGTGACGACGCCGTCATCAGCGTGCATGAAGCCGACCGGGCCGGTGATCAGACCGGCCCAGACCCGGCCGGCGTCATCGGTGGCGGCGAGGACGGCCATCGGTTGCTCGGTCAGGAAATCCGCTGCCGCCGCGGGTATCTCGTCGCGCACCATCCTGCTGAGGCGGCGGGCGATATCGCTCTGGCCCAGGCGGTGCTGCACCGCCAGCTCACCCGCGTGGTAGACGGTCATGGCGAGCTCAGAAGAAACCGCAGGTGGGCGACTCGCCGTGGGGCGCAGGCTCGTTGTGCACGCCGTCCAACGTATAGACCTCGAGCCGAATCCCGTCGGGATCGGTGAAGAAGATCCCGCCTGACGGCGTGCCCTCACTGTGTGCGACCACGCCCTCGTGGGTGAACGTCACGCCGAGGTCCTTGAGCCTGGCTTGCACGGTGCGGACATCATCGATGCTGTCGACCAAGAACGCCAGGTGGTGCAGACCGGGAGTGCGGGTGGAGAACGCGCCTGCGCTTTGTTGCCACAGGGTCACGCGCAGTTCGCCGTCGAGCCCGAGGAAGGCGAACTTGCGGTCACCATCGTCGTTGACGTGCAACGACTCGAAGCCCAGTGCACGCCGGTAGAAGTCGATGGACCGACTGAGGTCGGTGACGTTGATGCCGACGTGGCCGGGGGCGAGTTGTGCCGTGGTCATACCAAACCTCCATTAACCGGTGTAATCAATTTCAAAGGTTAGACTCCGATGGGGCTATGGTCAACCACCAAAGATGGTTTTACCGGTTATCGCGCTAGAATGCGGTATGCGCGATCCGCGTCCGCTCCTCGGTGAACCACTTGCGCTGGATCTGCTGAACACCACTTGGATGTCGGCGGGCGAGTTGCGCGACCTTCTCGCCGATGTGGACGGCCTACGCTGCTGGCTCACCACCAACGGGCTCGAAAAGCGCTGTCCGGCCGATGAGAAGGCGCGTATCGCACTGGTGTGCGCACGGGAGGCGGTCCTGCGAACCGTCGCCCACGGCGAGATCGACGATCTGAACACCGTGCTCGATCACGGTCGCCTCCGCCGCACTCTCACCACTACCGGGCCGCAAGACGAACCGGAGGTCGACAGCGCGGAGTGGTTATCGGCGTGGCTGGCCGCCGACGATCTGCTGCGAATGCTCACCCGGGCCCCGGACCGAATCAAGCAATGCGCCCATGAGAACTGTGTCCTGTGGTTTCACGACACCTCGAAGAACGGCACCCGCAGATGGTGCTCGATGGCCGCCTGCGGCAACCGGGCGAAGGCCGCCAGGCACTATTCGGCGAAGCGAGACTGACACCGTTTCAGTGTTGCAGTTGTGACAAAAGAAAACTACTGGGGCTGATGTTACGGCGCGCCTCCACCTCAACTTGAGGGTTCGAGTCCAGAATCGGCTCCATGAAGATGTCAGCGTTGCTATCGCGTAATGCCAGCTCAAAGCCGGGCGTCATCGGTACGGCCCGCGTTGATCGCGACATCGACCGATTGCTTCGCCGTATCGGCCCGGGCGACATCGTCGTCCTCGACGCCCAGGACCTCGATCGCATCACCGCCGATGCGCTCGTCGAAGCCGAGGTCGCCGGTGTGGTGAACGCCTCACCGTCGATCTCCGGGCGCTATCCCAATCTGGGTCCCGAGGTGTTGGTCGCCAACGGCATCGTCCTCATCGACGAGGCGGGGCCGGAGATCTTCAAGAAGATCAAGGACGGCGCCAAGATCCGGCTCAACAACGGTGGTGTCTACTCCGGTGACCGCCGCATCGGTCTGGGTGCCGAGCGCACCGATCTGGAGATCCACGAGTTGATGGTGGAGGCCAAGAGCGGTCTGGTCGCCCATCTCGAGGCGTTCGCGGGCAACACCATCGAGTTCATCCGCAGCGAGAGTCCGCTGCTGATCGACGGCATGGGCATCCCCGACATCGACGTCGACATGGACCGGCGCCACGTCGTCGTCGTGGCCGAGGGTGCATCGGCCGCCGATGATCTCAAGGCGCTCAAACCGTTCATCAAGGAGTACCAGCCGGTGCTCGTGGGTGTCGGGGCCGGTGCAGACCTGCTGCGCAAGGCCGGCTACCGCCCGGCGCTCATCGTCGGCGATCCCAGCTCCATCAGCACCGACGCGCTGCGCTGCGGCGCCCAGGTGGTGCTGCCGGCCGACGCCGACGGGCATGCACCCGGCCTGGAGCGCATCCAGGATCTCGGTGTGGGGGCCATGACCTTCCCGGCGGCCGGATCGGCTGCGGATCTGGCGCTGCTGTTGTGCCACCACCACGGCGCCTCGCTGATCGTCACCGCCGGGCACAGTGCGACCATCGAGGAGTTCTTCGATCGTTCACGCCAGCAGAGCAATCCCTCGACGTTCCTGACCCGGCTCAAGGTCGGCGAGAAGCTCGTGGACGCCAAGGCGGTCTCCACTCTGTACCGCAGTCGGGTTTCCGGCGGCGCGATCGCCCTACTGGTGCTGGCGATGCTGCTGGCGGTCATCGTAGCGCTGTGGGTGACCCAGGCCGACGCCGCGGTCATCGACTGGGTTGTCGACTACTGGAACCGTTTCCTGATCTGGGTGCAGGGCCTGGTTTCCTAGCCATTCTCAGTTGACGGGAGCAGATCGTGATTTCTCTTCGCTCACATGCCATTTCGCTGGCCGCCGTTTTCCTGGCGCTGGCTGTGGGCGTGGTCCTGGGATCGGGCCTTTTTGCCGATACCGTGCTGTCGGGACTGCGCAACGACAAGGCCGATCTGCGGACCGAAATTGAGACGCTCACCGACGAGAAGAATGAGCTCAACGAAAAGCTGAGCGCAGCCGGTGAATTCGATGCGCTGATGGCTCCGCGGATGCTGCGCGATACCTTGCGCGGCACCTCGGTGGTGATGTTCCGAACCCCCGATGCCGCGGACGACGATGTCGACGCGGTCACTCGGATGGTCACCCAGGGCGGTGGGACTGCCACCGGAACCATTTCCCTGACACCGCAATTCGTGGACGCCAACTCCTCGGAGAAGCTGCTGTCCGTGGTCAACTCGCCGATCGTTCCCGTCGGTCGGCAGCTCGCCACCACCTCGGTCGACCAAGGTTCGCAGGCCGGTGACCTGTTGGGCATCGCCCTGTTGTCCGGCAAGGATCCGGCCGTGCCCGATGATCAGCGCGATGTCGTCCTGCAGACCCTGCGCGACACCGGATTCATCACCTATGAAGGGCAGATCGGTGCCGCCGACACCGCGGTGATCATCACCGGCGGCTCACTCGGCGACGACGCGGGCAACCGGGGCGCCACGGTCGCGCGGTTCGCCGGGGCGCTGGCACCGCACGGTGGTGGGACGGTGCTGGCCGGCCGCGACGGTTCGGCGACCGGGACCGCGGCGGTGGCGGTTACCCGATCGGATGCGGCGCTGTCCAACGCGGTGACCACCGTCGACGATATCGGTGCCGAATCCGGGCGGATCACCACCGCGCTGGCCCTCAGTGATCTGTTGCGCGGGAGCCAGCCCGGCCGGTATGGCATCGGCCAGGGTGCGACGTCGGTCACGGTGCCGCAGTAACGCAGGGATACATCTCGTCGCTCCGCTCGCCCGGGGTTGATTTCCCGTCGCTCCGCTCGCCCCGGGTTACGGCGCGTCAGTATCAGCATGTCCGCGCTGGTGTTAAGGTGAGATTCCGTGGGTCGGCAGGCCCTGAATAGGCCAAAACCTATTCGCCCCATCGCCACGGAGGTTGCACTTGCCCGGCCATGCCAAACCGTTACGGAAGCACCCGCAGACTGCGACCAAACACCTCTTCGTCAGCGGTGGTGTCGCGTCGTCGCTGGGTAAGGGCCTCACGGCCAGTAGCCTCGGCCAGCTGCTCACCGCACGCGGTCTGCAGGTGACCATGCAGAAGCTCGATCCCTACCTCAACGTCGATCCGGGCACCATGAACCCGTTCCAGCACGGTGAGGTGTTCGTCACCGAGGACGGCGCCGAGACCGACCTGGACGTCGGGCATTACGAGCGTTTCCTCGACCGGGATCTGTCCGGTTCGGCCAACGTGACGACCGGACAGGTCTACTCCACGGTCATCGCCAAGGAACGCCGCGGCGAGTACCTCGGCGACACGGTCCAGGTCATCCCGCACATCACCGACGAGATCAAGCGTCGCATCCTGGAAATGGCCGAGCCGGACGCCCAGGGCAACCGGCCCGACATCGTCATCACCGAGATCGGCGGCACCGTCGGCGATATCGAATCGCTGCCGTTTCTGGAGGCGGCCCGTCAGGTCCGCCACGAGGTCGGTCGCGACAACTGCTTCTTTCTGCACGTCTCGCTGGTGCCCTACCTGGCCCCCTCGGGTGAGCTCAAGACCAAGCCCACCCAGCATTCGGTGGCCGCATTGCGCAGCATCGGTATCAGTCCCGACGCGTTGATCCTGCGCTGCGACCGCGATGTGCCGGAGGGCTTGAAGAACAAGATTGCGCTGATGTGCGATGTCGACATCGACGGCGTCATCTCCACTCCCGACGCCCCGTCGATCTACGACATCCCCAAGGTGCTGCACCGCGAGGAACTCGACGCCTACGTGGTGCGCAAGCTGAACCTGCCCTTCCGCGACGTCGACTGGACGCAGTGGAACGATCTGCTGCAGCGTGTCCACGAGCCTCGTGAGACGGTGCGAATCGCGTTGGTGGGCAAGTACATCGACCTTTCCGATGCCTATCTGTCCGTCGCAGAGGCGCTGCGCGCGGGTGGTTTCAAGCACTACGCCAAGGTGCAGATCGACTGGATCGCCTCCGATGACTGCGAGCTCGACGCCGGCGCGATCGCCGCGCTCGACGGTGTGCACGGTGTGCTGATTCCCGGTGGCTTCGGCATCCGCGGTATCGACGGCAAGATCGGTGCCATCCGGTACGCCCGCAAGCGTGGGGTGCCGGTGCTCGGCCTGTGCCTGGGGTTGCAGTGCATCGTCATCGAGGCCGCCCGCTCGGTCGGCCTGACCGAGGCCAGTTCGGCCGAGTTCGATCCGGACACCCCGGATCCGGTGATCGCCACCATGGCCGATCAGCTCGATGCGGTCGCCGGTGACGCCGACCTCGGCGGCACCATGCGGCTGGGGGCCTACCCGGCGGTGCTACAGCCGGACTCGATCGTGGCGGCGGCCTACGGTGCCACCGAGGTCTCCGAGCGGCACCGGCACCGCTATGAGGTCAACAACACCTACCGGGACCGCATCGCCGAGAGTGGCCTGAAGTTCTCCGGAACCTCACCGGACGGGCACCTTGTCGAGTTCGTCGAGTACGGCGCCGACGTGCATCCGTTCCTGGTCGGCACGCAGGCCCATCCCGAACTCAAGAGCCGGCCGACCCGGCCCCATCCGCTCTTCGCGGCGTTCATCGGCGCGGCCTTGGATTACAAGGCCGCCGAACGACTTCCGTTGGAGGACGTGGAACGCTCAAGCCACGGTGTCGAGCATGGTGAGGACGCGGATCAGCCCTCGCCCGAGCCGGCGCAGCGTGGCTGAGCACGAGTTCGTCACCCGCGCGAGTGAGACCGCGCACGTCGGCAAGATCCTCGCGCTGCGCATCGACGATGTGCAGATGCCCGGAGGGCACAGTGCCCGCCGCGAGGTGGTCGAACACTTCGGTGCGGTCGCCGTCGTCGCGATGGACGACGACGACCGCATCGCGATGGTCTACCAGTACCGCCATCCCGTCGGCCGCCGGTTGTGGGAACTGCCGGCCGGACTGCTGGACATGGGTGGTGAGCCGCCGGCGTCGACGGCGGCCCGCGAGCTGCACGAGGAAGCCGGCCTGGCAGCCGAAAACTGGTCGGTGCTGGTCGATATCGTGACCTCGCCGGGCTTCAGCGATGAGAGCGTGCGGGTGTTCCTGGCCACCGGGTTGTCCGATATCGGCCGTCCCGAGGCCGACGACGAAGAGGCCGACCTGAAGCTGGAGTGGGTGCCGCTGGCCGATGCGGTGCGCCGCGTCCTGAGCGGTGAGATCGTCAATTCGATTGCCGTCGCCGGGATTCTGGCCGCGAATGCCGCACCCGACCGATCGGCGCTGCGTCCTGTCGATGCGCCGTGGCTGGACCGTCCCACCGCTTTCGCCGCGCGGCAGGACCACCGGTGACCACCGCGACCGGCGCGCTCGACGATCAGGTGCAGGGCTACCTGGACCACCTGGCCATCGAGCGCGGGGTCGCGGCCAACACCATCAGTTCCTACCGGCGCGATCTGCGCCGCTACGCCGAGTATCTGCAGGGTCGCGGCATCGTCGACCTCCGTGCGGTCGGTGAGAACGATGTCAGTGAGTTCCTCGTCGCGCTGCGCAAAGGCGATCCCGACCGCGGTGCGGTCCCGCTGTCGGCGGTCTCGGCGGCCAGAGCGCTGGTCGCCGTCCGCGGCCTGCACCGGTTTCTGGCCATCGAGGGCGTCGTCGAGGTCGACGTCGCGCGCGCGGTGAAGCCGCCCACCCCCTCGCGGCGCCTCCCCAAGAGTCTGTCGGTCGACGAGGTGCTGGCCCTGCTGGAGGCTGCCGGTGGCGACCGGGACGCCGACGGGCCGCTGAGCCTGCGTAACCGGGCGCTGCTGGAGCTGCTCTATTCCACGGGGGCGCGCATCTCCGAGGCCGTCGGCCTGGACGTCGACGATGTCGACACCGAGTACCGGTCGGTGCTGCTGCGCGGAAAGGGCGGCAAGGACCGACTTGTCCCGGTGGGCCGGCCGGCCATCAGCGCACTCGACGCGTACCTGGTGCGGGGCCGCCCGGAGCTGGCCCGGCGCGGTAAGGGCACCCCCGCGATCTTCCTGAACGCCCGTGGCGGCCGGTTGTCCCGGCAGAGCGCCTGGCAGGTGTTGCAGGACGCGGCCGCGGCCGCCGGGATCGCCTCGGCAGTCTCCCCGCACACCATGCGGCACTCCTTTGCCACCCACCTGCTCGAAGGCGGTGCCGACGTGCGCGTCGTGCAGGAACTGCTGGGTCACGCCTCGGTGACCACCACCCAGATCTACACACTGGTCACCGTCAGCGCGCTGCGCGAGGTGTGGGCCGGGGCGCACCCCCGGGCGCGCTGAAGTCGCCGGGGGCATAGCCAGCGGGTCTGCCGTCACGGCGGGTTGTGCACAGCTAGACTCTGCTGCGATGTTCGCCATGGATGAGTGCCGCCTGACCTCGGTGGCTGCGCCGTGAGCGACGACGTCGGCGGCGGTGGCAGCCTGAACCTCGGCATCGAGCCGCAGGTGGAGCTGGGCCTCACCGGACGGCCCGTCCGAGAGATCCCGGAACCGGCGCCCCGCACCATCCACGGTCCGGCCAAGGTCATCGCCATGTGCAACCAGAAGGGCGGCGTCGGCAAGACGACATCGACCATCAATCTGGGTGCCAGCCTGGCCGAATACGGCCGGCGGGTGCTGCTGGTCGACCTGGACCCGCAGGGTGCGCTGTCGGCGGGGTTGGGTGTGCCGCACTACGAGTTGGACCACACGGTCCACAACCTGCTGATCGAGCCGCGCGTCTCGATCGACCAGGTGCTGATCAAGACCCGCGTCAGCGGTCTGGACCTGGTGCCCAGCAATATCGACCTGTCCGCGGCGGAGATCCAATTGGTCAACGAGGTCGGCCGCGAGCAGTCGCTGGCGCGGGCGCTCTACCCGGTCCTCGACCGCTATGACTACGTCCTCATCGACTGCCAGCCGTCGCTGGGCCTGCTCACCGTCAACGGCCTGGCCTGCGCCGACGGGGTGATCATCCCGACCGAGTGTGAGTACTTCTCACTGCGCGGGCTGGCGTTGCTGACCGACACCGTGGACAAGGTCCGCGACCGGCTCAACCCCAAACTGGACATCAGCGGCATCCTGGTCACCCGTTATGACCCGCGCACCGTGAACGCGCGCGAAGTGATGGCACGGGTTGTCGAGCGCTTCGGCGATCTGGTCTTCGACACCGTGATCACCCGTACCGTACGGTTCCCGGAGACCAGTGTCGCCGGTGAGCCGATCACCACGTGGGCGCCGAAATCCACTGGGGCCGTGGCGTATCGGTCGTTGGCCCGCGAGGTCATCGCCCGGTTCGGTTCGTGAGCGACGACACAGCTCCCGCGACCGCCGAGGCGTCCGAAACCAGTGAGGCCAAAGCGGGCTTCCAGGTTCGGCTGAGCAACTTCGAGGGCCCCTTCGACCTGCTGTTGCAGTTGATCTTCGGTCACCGCCTCGACGTCACCGAGGTGGCGCTGCATCAGGTCACCGACGAGTTCATCGCCTACACCAAGGAGATCGGCCGCCAGCTCGAACTCGACGAGACCACCGCTTTCCTGGTGATTGCGGCCACACTGCTGGACCTCAAGGCGGCCCGGCTGCTGCCCGCCGGCGAGGTGCACGACGAGGAGGATCTCGCGCTGCTGGAGGTCCGCGATCTCCTGTTCGCCAGACTGCTGCAGTACCGCGCGTACAAACACGTCGCGTTGATGTTCGCCGAGCTGGAGGCCGCGGCGCTGCGCAGTTACCCGCGTTCGGTATCCCTGGAACCGCGCTTCGAGGAGCTGTTACCCGAGGTCATGATCGGTGTGGACGCCGATCGCTTCGCTCAGATCGCGGCGGCGGCGTTCACCCCGCGGCCGGTGCCCAGCGTGCGGCTGGACCACCTGCACGTGCAGCCGGTATCGGTACCCGAGCAGGCCATGCGCCTGATGGGTCTGCTGGAGCAGCGCGGGATCGGGGGGTGGGCGTCCTTCGGTGATCTGGTCGACGGGTGTGACGTGATGCAGATCGTCGGTAGCTTCTTGGCGCTGTTGGAGCTCTACCGGGCCAGGGCGGTAGCATTCGAGCAAGTAGAACCGCTCGGTGTGCTCCAGGTTTCGTGGACCGGGGATCGGCCAACCAACGAACACCTGGCAGCCGCAGTGGAAGAAGACTGATGACCGACAATGTGACCGACACCGAGCTGGACGCCGCCGATATCGGCGAGCTCGGTCCGGCCGACGGCACGGACGCCGAGTCGGAGAACGAACCCCTCGACGATGCCGAACTGCGGTCGGTGTTGGAAGCCCTGCTTCTGGTGGTGGATACCCCGGCGTCACTCGATGCGCTGGCTTCGGCCACCGGTGAGCCGACCGACCGGATCGCCGCCATCGTGACCCAGCTGGCCGCCGAACTCACCGAGCGCAACAGCGGTATCGATCTGCGCGAGGCCGGCGGCGGCTGGCGGATGTACACCCGCGCCCGGTACGCGCCCTATGTGGAGCGGCTGCTGCTCGACGGGGCGCGCTCGAAACTGACCCGCGCGGCGCTGGAGACCCTCGCCGTGGTCGCCTACCGACAGCCGGTCACCCGTGCCCGGGTCAGCGCGGTCCGTGGCGTCAACGTCGACGCCGTGATGCGAACGCTGTTGGCGCGCGGTCTGATCACCGAGGCCGGTACCGATTCCGACAGCGGGGCAGTCGCTTTCGCGACCACAGAGCTGTTCCTGGAGCGGCTGGGGCTGTCGTCGTTGGCGGATCTGCCCGATATCGCACCACTGTTGCCCGATGTCGATGTCATCGACGATCTGAGCGAGAACCTGCACGATGAGCCGCGCTTCGCCAAACTCGGCGCCGCGACTGCCGTACCCGAGCCGCCCGCCGGCATCGACGTGGACAAGGACTGACATGAACGAGCCGGACGGTGTCCGCTTACAGAAGGTGTTGTCACAAGCCGGGATTGCCTCCCGGCGAGTGGCCGAACGGATGATCCTCGACGGCCGCGTCGAGGTGGACGGCCGGATCGTCACCGAGCTCGGCACCCGGGTCGACCCCGACAACGCCGATATCCGGGTCGACGGTACCCGCGTCATCGTCAACGAGGATCTGGTCTACCTGGCCATCAACAAGGAGCGCGGCATGCACTCCACGATGTCCGATGACCGGGGCAGGCCCTGTGTCGGCGATCTGGTGGAGCACCGGGTGCGCGGTAACAAGAACCTCTTCCACGTCGGCCGGCTGGACGCCGATACCGAGGGGCTGCTGATCCTGACCAACGACGGTGAGCTGGCGCACCGGCTGATGCACCCGTCCTACGAGGTGCCCAAAACCTATGTCGCCACCGTCATCGGACGCGTGCCGCGCGGATTGGGCAAGAAGCTGCGCGAGGGCGTCGAACTCGACGACGGCCCGGTCACACTCGACGATTTCGCGGTCGTGGACACCCTGCCCGGCAAGACGCTGGTCAAGGTGACCCTGCACGAGGGACGTAAACGCATCGTCCGCCGGACATTGGCTGCGGTGGGTTTCCCGGTGGAGGCATTGGTGCGCACCGATATCGGCACGGTGAACCTGGGGGACATGCGCCCCGGCAGCATCCGGGTGTTGACCCGCAAGGAGATCGGCGAGTTGTACAAGGCGGTGGGAATGTGAGCACGGGACCGACGATCGCGCTGGACGGACCGGCCGGCACCGGTAAGTCCTCGGTGTCGCGAGGTTTGGCCCGTGCAATGGGCATGCGCTACCTCAACACAGGGGCGATGTACCGCATCGTGACGCTGGCCGTGCTGCGTGCCGGGGTCGATCTCGATGATGCCGAGCGGGTGGCAGCGGTCGCAGCCGATGTCGACCTGGCGGTCAGCTATGACCCCGACCACGACGAGGCATTTCTCGGCGGTGAGGACGTCTCGCAGGAGATCCGCGGCGACGAGGTCACCGGTGCGGTGTCGGCCGTCTCGGCGGTACCCGCCGTGCGCACCCATCTGGTTCGGCTGCAGCGGGAGCTGGCCGCCGGTGACGGTGGCGTGGTGGTCGAAGGGCGCGATATCGGGACCGTGGTGCTCACCGACGCGGAAGTGAAGATCTTCCTGACCGCCTCGGCCGAGGAACGGGCGCGCCGGCGCAACGTCCAGAACGTCGCGGCCGGGCTCGGTGACGACTACGAGGCCGTGTTGGCCGATGTGCAGCGCCGCGACCATCTGGATTCGACGCGGGCGGTGTCACCGCTGCGTCCCGCCGAGGACGCCGTGATCGTGGACACCAGCGATATGGACGAGGCCGCCGTGGTGGCCCACCTGCAGGAGCTTGTGGAACAACGGGTGGGAGCGCACCGATGACCGAGGACGGTACGTGGAACGACGAAAGCGACTGGGATTCGGTCGTTTTCGAAGAAGGCGCGGACGAAGAAGAATCGGCACCGCCCCCGGTGGTGGCCGTGGTGGGCCGGCCCAATGTGGGTAAGTCCACGCTGGTGAACCGGATCCTCGGCCGCCGCGAGGCCGTCGTGCAGGACATCCCCGGGGTGACCCGTGACCGGGTGTCCTACGACGCGAGCTGGTCGGGCCGACGGTTCGTCGTGCAGGACACCGGCGGCTGGGAACCCGACGCCAAGGGGTTGCAGCAGAAGGTCGCCGAGCAGGCGGCGATCGCGATGCAGACCGCCGACGCCATCATCATGGTCGTCGATACGACCACCGGGGCCACCTCGGCCGATGAGGCGGCCGCCAAGAAGCTCCAGCGTTCGGGCAAGCCGGTCTACCTGGCCGCCAACAAGGTCGACAACGAACGCGGTGAGGCCGACGCGGCCGCACTGTGGTCGATGGGCCTGGGGGAGCCGCACCCGATCAGCGCGATGCACGGTCGTGGCGTGGCCGACCTGCTTGACGCGGTATTGGCCGAGCTGCCCGAGGTGTCCGAGGTGGGCGGCGGCGGCCCCGGTGGGCCGCGGCGCGTCGCGCTGGTGGGCAAGCCCAACGTGGGCAAGAGCTCGCTGCTGAACCGGTTGGCCGGCGACGAGCGCTCGGTGGTCCACGATATTGCGGGCACCACCGTCGACCCGGTGGACTCGCTGATCGAATTGGACGGAAAGCCTTGGCGTTTCGTCGACACCGCTGGTTTGCGACGCAAGGTCGGTCAGGCCAGCGGTCACGAGTTCTATGCCTCGGTGCGCACCCACAGCGCCATCGATTCCGCCGAGGTGGCCATCGTGCTCGTCGACGGATCGGTGCCGCTGACCGAACAGGACCTGCGGGTGCTGACCATGGTGATCGAGGCAGGCCGGGCGCTGGTACTGGTCTTCAACAAATGGGATCTGGTCGACGAAGACCGGCGCTACCTGCTGGACAAGGAGATCGACCGGGAACTGGTGCAGATCCAATGGGCACCGCGGGTCAACATCTCGGCCAAGACCGGCCGTGCGGTGCAGAAGTTGGTGCCTGCCCTGGAGACGGCGCTGCGGTCCTGGGATATGCGCATCCCGACGGGCCGACTCAACACCTTCTTCAAGGAGATCGTTGCCGCGACGCCGCCGCCGGTGCGCGGCGGTAAGCAGCCCCGCATCCTGTTCGCCACGCAGGCTGCCTCCCGGCCGCCGACCTTCGTCCTGTTCACCAGTGGGTTCCTTGAGGCCGGTTATCGCCGGTTCCTGGAGCGCAAGCTGCGCGAGACGTTCGGCTTCGAGGGCAGCCCGATCCGGATCAACGTGCGGGTGCGCGAGAAGCGCGGAGCCAAGGCCGGCGGAGCGAAGCGCTAGCGGAGCGACCCAGGGACACGGAGCGAAGCGCTAGCGGAGCGACCCAGGGGCAGGCAGCGAAGCGCTAGCGGAGCGACCCAGTAGCACGGAGCGAAGCGCTAGCGGAGCCAAGCGCTGGAAGCGGCGCCGGAGCACCTGGGTAGGGTGGCCGAAGTGTCGACGACCCACATGATCCTCATTGCTCTGGCCGGAGTGGGAGCCGGCGCCATCAACGCGATCGTCGGTTCCGGCACGTTGATCACCTTCCCGACCCTGGTGGCACTTGGCTTTCCGCCGGTGACCGCGACCATGTCCAACGCCGTCGGCCTGGTCGCCGGTGGGGTGTCGGGCACCTGGGGGTATCGCCGCGAGCTGCGCGGGCAGTGGAACCGGTTGCGTTGGCAGATCCCGGCCTCGCTGGTGGGTGCCGGTTGCGGAGCGTGGTTGCTGCTGCACCTGCCGGAGAAGGTGTTCCAACAGGTCGTGCCGGTGCTGCTGGTGCTGGCGCTGGCGCTGGTGGTGATCGGCCCGCGTATCCAGGCTTGGGCGCGCCGCCGTGCCGAGGCCCAGGGACAGTCGGTGCACGACATCAGCGTGGGCCGGATGGCGGCGCTGATCACCGGGACCTTCGTCGTCGGGATCTACGGCGGCTACTTCACCGCCGCCCAGGGCATCCTGCTGATCGCGGTGATGGGTGCGCTGCTGCCCGAGGACATGCAGCGCATGAATGCCGCCAAGAACCTGTTGTCGCTGCTGGTCAACATCGTTGCGGCGGTGGCGTACACGGTGGTCGCCTTCGACCGGATCAGCTGGGCCGCGGCCGGCCTGATCGCCATCGGCTCGCTGATCGGCGGTTTCCTGGGCGCACACTACGGCCGACGGCTGTCTCCCGGGGCGCTGCGCGCGGTGATCGTCGTGGTGGGATTGATCGGGCTGTATCGATTGTTGACCGTGTAGGCTGACTCCGGTTTACGGCTCACGAAGGGACTGTTCAGATGGCTGATCGCGTGTTCATCACGCCGTCGCCGTCGGACGCGTTCGCCCTCGAGCCGTTCTGGCCTTCCCGCCGGTTGATGGCGTTCGACGAATGGTGTTGTCCGCGTCCCTGACGCGTCCCATTCGTCGCGGTCCCCGTGTGCGGTGACCACCATCCCCGAGAGCAGCCATGCGTTCGCTTCTGATCTTCACCCTTGTCGGTGCCGGTGCCCAACTCGTCGACGGCGCGCTGGGAATGGCCTTCGGTGTCACCGCCACCACGCTGCTGGTGCTCTCCGGGGTGGGCGCGGCCCAGGCCAGCGCCGCGGTGCACCTGGCCGAGGTGGGCACGACGTTCGCTTCCGGTCTGTCGCACTGGAAGTTCAAGAACATCGACTGGAAGTTGGTCGGCAAGCTCGGCGGGCCCGGCGCGGTGGGTGCCTTCCTGGGGGCGACCGTGCTGTCCTCGTTGTCCACCGAGCATGCGGCCCCGCTGATGGCGGCCATCCTGGTGGGTATCGGGGTGTACGTGCTGTTGCGGTTCTCGCTGCGCACACCGCTGACCTTTGGTGCCAAGGGCACCAGTCACAGCGTCAAGTTCCTCGCCCCGCTGGGTCTTTTCGGCGGGTTCATCGACGCCTCCGGCGGTGGTGGCTGGGGACCGGTGACCACCAGCACGCTGCTGTCGCAGGGCAAGACCGCGCCGCGCACCGTCATCGGATCGGTCAGTGCCTCGGAGTTCCTGGTCGCGGTCTCGGCGTCGCTGGGCTTCCTGATCGGTCTGCGTCAAGAATTCCTAGAGAACTGGCCGGTGGTCGTCGGTCTCATGGTCGGCGGTGTGATCGCCGCGCCGTTCGCGGCGTGGTTGGTCACCAAGGTCAGCCCGGCGCTGCTGGGCTCCGCCGTGGGCGGTGTCATCGTGCTGACCAACAGCCAGAAGTTGGTGCACTTCTTCGACGTGCAGTGGCCGTGGTCGACGGCGATCTACTCGGTCATCGTGGTGGTGTGGGCGACGTTGGTGTTTTACGCGTGGCGAGTGTCGCGCGCACCGAAGTTCGCACCGGTCGAGGCCGACGAGGCCGCATCAGACGTCGCGTCAGAAACGGTCGCGCGCTGACTCCTGCTCCAACACCGCCTCGAGGTCGCCGAGTCGATCCATCGACGACACCGCCCGCCGGGTCCGCATGTTCTTGGCCAGCCGGTCGCGGTTGTGGTGGGTGAAGGCCCAGTAGCCGGCGGTGAAGGGGCAAGCATCGTCGCCGACGCGTTTCTTCGGGTCGTAGGCACAGTCGCCGCAGTGGTCGCTCATCTTGTTGATGTAGGCGCCGCCTGATGTGTAGGGCTTGGTCGCCAGCAGGCCTGCGTCGGCGTGCTGGCTCATGCCGATGACGTTGGTGGGCATGACCCAGCGGAAGCCGTCGACGTAGGCGGTGGCGAACCAGTCGGTGAGCTCGTCGGGCCGGTATCCGCGCTGCAGCGCGTGGCTGCCCAGGATCATCAGCCGCTGGATGTGATGGTTCCAGCCGCGGTCGCGCAGCCCTTCCAGCGCGGAGTGCAGGCAGGCGGCGGTGACGGCGTCGGCATCCAGGTCGGCCCACCAGTCGGGTAACCGGGTGTGGGCCTCGAGTTCGTTGTGGGCTGTGTAGTCCGACCCGAAATGCCAGTACAGATGCCACATGTATTCACGCCAGCCCAGGATCTGGCGGATGAAGCCCTCGACGGCGGCCAGCGGCGCGTCGCCGTCGCGGTAGGCACGCTCGGCGGCCTCGACGGCATCCAGGGGGTGCAGCACGCCGAGATTGAGGGGGACCGACAGCAGCGAATGCGACATCGCCCAGTCCTGGCTCATCATGGCGTCCTCGTAGCGGCCGAAAGCCGGCAGCCGGTGTTCGATGAATCTCTTCAGCGCGCGTCGCCCTTCTGCCGGGTTGACGGCGAACAGGCGCGGACCGTCGTTGCCGATGGTGTGCAGGTCGAGGGCATCGAGGTCGCGGCGAACCTGGGCGTCGATATCGTCCTCGCGCGGTTGGTAGGGCGCCGGGACGTCGAGGGTGCGCTGTTTTTTCGGCGGCGACTCGCGGTTGTCCTCGTCGTAGTTCCACCGGCTACCGACGGGATCCTTGCCC
Source organism: Mycobacterium sp. VKM Ac-1816D (assembly GCF_000416385.1). Taxonomy (NCBI): domain Bacteria; kingdom Bacillati; phylum Actinomycetota; class Actinomycetes; order Mycobacteriales; family Mycobacteriaceae; genus Mycobacterium; species Mycobacterium sp. VKM Ac-1816D. The sequence continues at coordinate 1,665 of NZ_AOHQ01000143.1, read as the reverse complement.
TCCATCAGGACGTCGAAGCGGCGACGTTGGTCGCGGTAGAAGTCCTCCATGCGGAAGCGGGTGCGCTCACCGGCCCAGCTCTGGAAGTCCTTGCGCGGCAGCGCGAAGGTCGGTGTCGGCAGGACCTCGGTGACCAGGCCCTGCTTCTGCAGTCGGTGGACGAACTTCTCGGCGGCGTGCGAGGTGGGTTCGTGGACCAGGACGGGCTTGTTGAAGTTCTTCAGGGCCTCGGTGTAGCTGTCGGCCTGGATGAGGGTGGCGCGGTCGCCGAGGTCGTGGGCGGCATGGCGCAGCGCCGAGAGCACCAGGTGCAGCTTCTGGCGGTGGTAGCGGCGCTTGCCCAAGGCCGCGGTGGACTCGATGAGCAGCACCTCGCGGTGGGCGTGCTCACCGCCGTAGACGGCCGGCCCGAGCTGGTCGGCGAACAGCCACAGGGGAGTGTCGTCACGGGTGTCTGGCACCACTGATCAGTACCCAGATCCGTGACGGATGACGCGGTTGGGATTTGGGTGGGGGCCTGAGGTAGAGTTTCGCTCGCCTACCGGCGATCCCGGAAGGCACTCGGGCTGTGGCGCAGCTTGGTAGCGCACTTGACTGGGGGTCAAGTGGTCGCAGGTTCAAATCCTGTCAGCCCGACCGAGAAAACCCGCTCTGACCAGTGTCAGAGCGGGTTTTGTCGTTTGCGGGACTTGGTGAGTTTCGGTCAGTGTCCCGACAGTGTCCCAAGCGGGTTACGGCGGGCCAAGTGTCAGCCGAAGAGGGCGGCACCGGCCGCGCGCAGATCCTCGCGCTGCGCGTCGGAATAGATCGATAGCGAGACCGACGGATCGTGACCGTGCCAGGCAGCGACGACGTGTACCGGCAAACCGCCGGCCAGCATCAGACTGACGCTGGTGTTACGCAACCCCTTGAGATGAATACGGCGTAGACCAGCGCGCTGGCGGAGACGTTGAAATTCATCTGAATACCACTCATGGCGGATGGGGGAGCCGTCCTCACGTACCGCTACCAAACGGTCATCGGCCCATCGACTACCGAAAGCGCGGGCTTCGTCTTGCTGTCGTTGCTTCAACTCCGATAGAGCGGAAGCCAGCTCGGTAGGTAGGGGGAGGTCTCGAATGCTTCGACGAGACTTCGGCATGCCCTCAACCGCATCGTTGCCGACTACTACGCGGCTGCGGCGGATCGACAGGGTGTCGCCCTCGATTGCCGACCACCGTAAGCCCAAAATCTCGGAGCGACGCAGCCCGTAACAGCTCAGCAGCCAGCAGGCGAACAGCCTGTCGTCGCGGACTGAGGTGCGGAACTGTTGGACCTCGGCAAGCGTCCAGGATTTGGAAGTCTCGGGTTTATCGTCCGGGAGTTCGTCAGCCGGGCGTTCGACGAGAGCGATGACGTTTCGGGTAAGCGCGCCCTGGTCGACGAACGACTGAATGACCATCCGGAAGGTTGTCAATGTCGAGCGGACGGTGATGGCTTTGACCCCGCGTGCAGGCGAGTTGTTCAGCGTGGCTTCTCTGGGGGCGTAAACACCCCGGCGCAGCCGCGTGATGCGGCTCGCTCGTATTAGCCCGGCCAGGCAGGTGTGCACATCATCGCCGGGGTCTGCTGCACGATCAGGTGACAGACAGTTTCGGTCACGCGGCCTGACTGGCCCGTGTGGTC
>NZ_AOHQ01000142.1:0-175508 GCF_000416385.1 Mycobacterium sp. VKM Ac-1816D | reverse complement strand
ACACCAGAAGCACCCGAGCCGGCACACCTGCGATCCCACACCCGACGCACCATGACCGACCTACCCGCGGCCGCATAACCCAAAGCCACAGCGCACCTTGACAACTGAACAGAGAAGCGGCTTCGCTGCGGGTCGCGGCCGTGCGATCGACCGCTAGGCCGTCAGCCCGCGGGCGATCACCAGACGCTGGATCTGGTTGGTGCCCTCGAAGATCTGGGTGATCTTGGCTTCTCGCATGTAGCGTTCCGGCCGGAAGTCGCGGGTGTAGCCGACGCCGCCGAGTACCTGCACGGCATCGGTGGTCACCTTCATGGCGGCGTCGGTCGCGATCAGTTTGGCCACCGATGCCTGGGTCGAGTACGGCAGGCCGAGATCGCGTCGCCGCGCGGCGTCCAGATAGGTGGCTCGCGCGCTCACCACCGCGGCGGCCATATCGGCGAGTACGAATCCGAGTCCCTGATGGTCGATGATCTTGCGGCCGAACGTGGTTCGCTCGTTGGCGTACCGGGTGGCCTCATCGAGTGCGGCCTGGGCGATGCCGACGGCGACCGCTGCGATGCCAAGTCGGCCGGCGTCGAGCGCGGAGAAGGCGATCGAGAGGCCCTGTCCCTCGGCGCCGATCAACCGGTCGGCATCGAGTCGGGCGTTGTCGTAGAACGCCGCGGTGGTCGGCACGGCGTGGAGGCCCATCTTCTCCTCGGGCTTACCGAAGCTCAGGCCCTCCAGATCGCCGGGCACCAGGAAGCAGGAGATGCCCTTCGATCCGTCGCCGGTCCTGGCGAACAGCGTGTAGAAGTCGGCCTTGCCGCCGTGGGTGATCCACGCCTTGGATCCGTTGAGCACGTAGTGATCACCGTCCCTGGTCGCGGCGCAGCGAAGCGCGGCCGCATCGGAGCCGGCCTGCGGTTCGGACAGGCTGTAGGCGCCGATCTGGTTGCCCGACAGCATGCCGGGCAACCAGCGGCCCTTCTGCTCCTCGGTGCCGAAGGACAGCAGGGCATGGGTGGACAGGCTGTGCACGCTGACGGCCACCGCCACCGTGGCCCAGCGGGCCGCGATCTCCTCGAGCACCTGGAGGTACACCTCGTAGGGCTGACCGCCGCCGCCCCATTGCTCGGGCTGAGGCAGGCTGAGCAGCCCGGCGGCCCCGAGTTGGGGGAAGACCCCGTCGGGGTAGGTCTCGGTGCGCTCGTGCTCGTCGACGATCGGGTCGAGCACCTTGTCCGCGATGTCACGGGTCAGGGCGATCAGTTCGGCGGCATCCTCAGAGGGGAGCAGGCGGTCGACGGGCACGGGGTCACCTCTCGAAACAGTACTGTGGTGCGGTTCGCAGTATCGTCAAAAGAGTACTGGAAGACCTCCTGAAGTACTATCGCAGGATGTCCGAGCTGGTCGATAGTGGTTTCGCCACCCGCAGACAGATCCGGCTTTTCGACGAACTGCTGGAGTTGATGCTCGCAGAGGGATTCGGCCACCTGACGCTCGACGAGATCGCCGCCCGGTTGCGGTGCTCCAAGACCACGCTCTACGCCTTGGCGTCGAGCAAGGATGAGTTGGTGCGCCGGGTCACCGTGCACTTCTTCAAGCGGGCGACGATCGCGGTGGAGAGCAGCCTGGCGCGGACGGACACCCCGCGCGATCGCGTAGCGGCGTATCTGACTGCGGTCGGAGCCGAACTGGCCGTGGCGTCCGAGGCATTCATGACGGATATGAACGCGTTCGCTCCGGCGCGTGAGGTCTACGAAGCCAACACCGCCGCCGCCGCGGAGCGGGTGCGCCGGCTCATCGAGGAGGGAGTGGCCGCGGGAGCGTTCCGCTCGGTCAACGCCGCCTTCGCCGGAGATCTCATCGCCACCATGATGGTGCGCATCCAGCAGCGCGAGGTGGGTGCGGCCACCGGGCTCAGCGATGCCGAGGCCTACACGGAGTTGGCGACACTCCTCACCGACGGCCTACGGGCCTGACCCGGGTGCAGAAGCGACATGGTCGCCATCCCCGGAGGGTGATGGCGACCATGTCGTGGATTTCGGTGAACTGTGCACCGGGCCGACTGTTACAGCGCGGCGTTGATCGCGTCGACGCGATCCTTGGCATCGCCGAAGAGCATCTGGGTGTTCTCCCGGAAGAACAGCGGATTCTGCACGCCCGCGTAACCGGAGGCCATGGAGCGCTTGAACACGATGACGTTGTCGGCATTCCACACGGTGAGCACCGGCATACCGGCAATCGGTGATCCCGGATCCTCCGACGCAGCCGGGTTGACGGTGTCATTGGCCCCGATCACCAGCACCACCGAGGTGCCGTCGAAATCATCGTTGATCTCGTCCATTTCGAGCACGATGTCGTAAGGCACCTTGGCCTCGGCCAGCAGCACGTTCATGTGTCCGGGCAGCCGGCCCGCGACCGGGTGGATGCCGAAGCGCACGTCGACCCCGCGCTCGCGCAGCTTGCGGGTCAGGTCGGCGACCCCGTACTGGGCCTGCGCCACAGCCATGCCGTAGCCCGGTGTGATGATCACCGAGGAGGCGTTCGCGAGCAGTTCGGCCGCGCCCTCTGCGGTGATCTCGCGGTGTTCGCCGTAATCCTTGTCCTCGGCGGGGCCGGCCTCGATACCGAAACCGCCTGCGATGACCGAGATGAACGACCGGTTCATCGCCTTGCACATGATGTAGGACAGGAACGCACCCGAGGAGCCGACCAACGCACCGGTGATGATCAACAGATCGTTGCCCAGCAGGAAGCCCGAGGCCGCGGCGGCCCAGCCGGAGTAGCTGTTGAGCATCGAGACGACGACCGGCATATCGCCACCGCCGATGGAGGCGACCAGATGCCAGCCCAGCAGCAGCGCGAGCACGGTCACCACGACCAGCAGCCACAGCTGGGGTTCGATGACGAACCAGACCGTCAGTGCGATGAACACCACCAGCGCGCCGACGTTCAGGAAGTTCTTGCCCGGCAACATCAATGGCGCGGATTTGATCCGGGCCGACAGCTTGAGGTTGGCCACGATCGACCCGGTGAACGTCACCGCACCGATGAACACGCCGATGAACACCTCCGCCGAATGGATGCCCAGCATGCCCTGGCCGGCGAGGTGCGCGGCCTCGGCGCCGTCCGGATGGGCCTCCACGTGCAGGTAACCGTTCCAGCCGACCAGCACGGCGGCCAGGCCGACGAATGAGTGCAGCAGCGCGATGAGTTCGGGCATGCCGGTCATCTCGACGATCTTGGCCCGCCACAGACCGATCGCCGCGCCGATGGCCATGGCGCCCACCAGCAGCCCGAGGCCCAGCGGTTGGATATCGCGGCCGATGGCCAACACGACCGTGGCGATCAGCGCCACCGCCATGCCCGCGATGCCGAAGGTGTTGCCGGCCTTGGACGTTTCGTGTTTCGACAGGCCCGCGAGGGCCAGGATGAACAGCAGCGCCGCGACCACATAGGCCGCGGTGGCCGCGGTTTCCAGAGAAAGCATGGGGAATCCGTTCACAGAGAGTCTGGTGAGAAGTGGGAGGGCAGCCCTAGCTGCGGGAGAACATCGCGAGCATGCGGCGCGTCACCGCGAAACCACCGAAGACGTTGATGCTGGCCAGCAAGATCGCGATGGTGGCCAACACGGTGATCGCCAGATCACCGGTGCCGATCTGCAGCAGCGCTCCGACGACGATGATTCCCGAGATCGCATTGGTCACCGACATCAGCGGGGTGTGCAGCGCGTGGTGCACACCGCTGATCACGTAATAGCCGATGACGATCGCCAGCGCGAACACCACCAGGTGCACCTGCAGTGCGGCCGGCGAGATGGCGATCAACGCGAACAACGCCGCCGCTCCGGCGAACGTCAGTCCGAGCCTGCGCTGGGCCGACATCGGTGGCTTGGGCGCGGGCTTCTCGACCGGGGCGGCGGCAGCCGCGGCGGCCGGTGCCGCGGACACCTGCACCGGCGGGGGCGGCCAGGTGACCTCGCCGTCACGCACCACGGTGACCGAGCGCTGGACGACGTCCTCGAAGTCGAGGGTGAGCCGGCCGTCCTTCTCGGGCGTCACCAGCTTGAGCAGGTTCACCAGGTTGGTGCCGTAGAGCTGCGACGCGGTGGCGGGCAGGCGGCCGGCCAGGTCGGTGTAGCCGATGATCGTCACGCCGTTGTCGGTGACGATCGCCTGATCCTTCACGGTGCCCTCGACGTTGCCGCCGTTGGATGCGGCCATGTCCACGATCACGCTGCCCGGGCGCATGGAGGCGACCATCTCGGCGGTGATGATCCGCGGCGCAGGCCGACCCGGGATCAGGGCGGTGGTGATGATGATGTCGACCTCGCTGGCCAGCTCGGCATACAGCTGCGCCTCGCGGGCCTTGTAATCCTCGTCCATTTCCTTGGCATAACCGGTGGCCGAGACCTCGGCGGCCGCCGGGTCGACGGAGACGTACTCGCCGCCGAGGGACTTCACCTGGTCGGCGACCTCGGGCCGCGGGTCGGTGGCCTTCACGATGGCGCCGAGGCTGCCCGCGGCGCCGATGGCGGCCAGACCGGCCACCCCGGCGCCGACAACCAGGACCTTGGCAGGCGGCACCTTGCCCGCAGCGGTGACCTGGCCGGTGAAGAATCGTCCGAAGCTATGCGCGGCCTCGACGACGGCCCGGTAGCCGGCGATATTGGCCATCGAGGACAGCACGTCCAGCGATTGCGCGCGGGAGATGCGGGGCACCGCGTCCATCGCCAGCACCGTGATGGGGCGCGCCGACAACTTCTCGACGAGTTCGGGCTTCAGTGCCGGCGAGATCAGACTGACCAGCGTCGCGCCGTCCTTCAGTGTCGCGATCTCGGTGTCGTCGGGGGCGTTGACCTTCAGTACGACGTCGGCCGACAGCACTTCCTGGGTGGTGCCGATGCCGGCGCCCGCCTCCACATAGGCGGCGTCGGAGAAGCTCGAGGCCGCGCCCGCGCCGGACTCTACGACGACGTCATAACCCAGTTTGATGATTTGCCCAACGGTCGCAGGCGTCGCCGCGACCCGTGTCTCGCCCGCGTGAGTTTCGCGCGGAATGCCGATGATCATCGGAAGAGTCTCGCATTTGCCCGCGAATTGCGCGTATGCCCCTCATGCGGTGAGCGGTCGGCTGGCGTCGCCCAGCGTGGGCAAACACGCGAAACGCGGCGCGCTGACGTGCGCCAGCTCACAGCGGCCGGCTTACAACCAGTCCCGTCGGCGGAACATCACATACAGAATGGCGACGAGCACCACGATCAGCGCCGAGCTGGTGATGAACCCGGCCGCCGTCTCGATGCCCGGGTAGAGCACGTTCTGTCCGTAGAAGCCGGTGATGGCAGTCGGTACCGCGATGATCGCGGCCCAGCTGGTCAGCTTCTTCATCACCGTGTTGAGCCGGGCGTCCTGCAGGGAGAGGTTGGTCTCGAACACGGTGGTCACCATGTCGCGCAGCGACTCGGTCCATTCCGATGCACGCAGCACGTGGTCGTACAGGTCGGCGTAGAGCGAGTCCAGCGACGGTGCGCTCGCCGGCGATTCCCCGTCGAGGCGCCGGTGCTGGATCGCACCGACCACTTCGCGCATCGGCAACACCGCGCGACGCAGCTCGACGAGTTCCTTGCGCAGCCGGAAGGTCCGGCGCTGCAAGCCGCGCCGCGGCCCGCTCTCGTCGAAAAGCTCGTCCTCCAATCCCTCGATGGCGTCATCGAGGGATTGCACCGCGTCGAAGTGCCCGTCGACGACGACATCGAGCAGCGCGTGCACCAGGGCGCCCACCCCGTACTGCTGGCCACCGAGTTCGTCGAAGCGTTCGGAGACTTCGCGGATGTCGAAGTGCACCTCGGGGTGATTGACCGAGGGCAGGCGCACCGTGATCAGCCCGCGGGGCAGCACGAACGCCGAGATGCGGTGTTTGACGAGCGTGGAGGTGATGGATTCGTCTTCACCGGTGCCGAGGATGTCCACGGCGTAGACGGTGAAGAACGTGTGGGTGCGATACACGCTGGCCTTGGTCCGCTCCTTGGGCGCCACGGCGTCCTCGACGGCCCACATGTCCAGGTGCAGTTCGGCGGCCAGCGCCGCGAGCGCATCGTGGTCGGGGTTGTAGATATCGGCCCAGACCAGGTGGTCCTCGGATGCCAGGCAGTCCGAGATCGACTCGAAGGTGAATTCCTCGTCGTGGGCCTGCCCGCCCCGCCACAACCGACCGGTCACTGTCGTCACTCGGCCATCATTCACCGGATTCCTGGGCATCCAGGTAATGGACAGGCTTTCGGAAGATAATCCGGGGCACCACCTGACGAAGGAACTCATATGTCCGATATCGAAACAGTGATCGTCATCATCGCCGCGCTGGTCGCCGTGACGGTGGTCGTGACGCTGCTCGTCAGCACGTCCAGGGGCCGCAACGGCCGTCGCTAGCTCGACGCGCGGAGTTTCACCGCGCAGTCGGCTGGGCACCCGGAATTAGCGCACGCGTCGATTAGCGCGGCGTCCGTAGCCCAGCAAGGAGCGAAGATGTCTGACACGAACACGTTGTGGATCGTCATTGCCGCGGTGGTGGTCATCGCGATCGTGGTGGGGTTGGCCCTGGCCGCCCGGCAGAAGCGACGTCGGGTCGCTGCCGAGAAGATGCGCACCGAACTCGAGGCCGAGCGCGAGCAGGTGGCCAAGAGGCAGGCCCTGGCCGACGAGACCGACGCGCGGGCGCGGGCGGCCGCGGCCGAGGCGGAGGCCAAGGCAGCCGAGGCGCGCAGGCTGGCCGACCGGGCGTCGTCGCATCAGCAGACGGTGGCCGAGCAGCAGGAGGAGCTCGAGGAGCGCAGCAAGCGTATCGACAAGCTGGATCCGGACGTCAAGACCGGCAAGCGGGACGAGGGTGCCGAGGTCGGCAACGCGAGCACCGGTGACACCCCGCGGCGGGTCGACAATCTGCGCTGAGCGGTTTCGGTCTCGGATGGGCGGCGAACGCGTATCGACATGGGGCGAACCATGTCGGCTGGCCCGGCGCGCGTCCCACCATGTTGGGCATGGAAATGGTGATCGAACGCGGGCAGGCCCGGTGTCCCTTCTGTGTATCCGTGGCCGATTACCGATTCATCGAGAACGACCGCAGCCTGGTGCGCTACGAGGTGCACTGCCAGTCCTGCGGTGAGCGCTATCGGGAGAAGCTGGGCCTGGCCGCCGTGTCGACCGCCCCGGCCACGCAACCGTGGCTGCCCGAACCCGCGCAGCTGCCGGCGGTGCCGTTGAGCGAGCGGCTGCGGGCTGTCGCAGCGGGTGCCCGGGAACGCTCGGCGGCGGTGTCCGCGGCGGTGGCGGCCTCCACCGCTGCGGCCTGGAAACGCCGAGATGTACCGCCGTGGCTGGCCGGCGCGCTGGCGCGTGCCCAGCGCGGATAAAACTCACCTCGATTCCAGACCTTCTGCCACCGTCCCCACCCGGGTAGCAATACGCGGGTGAACACGACGCGGTCCGCCGACCCCTGCTGTTGCTGCTGAACTCGTCCGTTCAGTCCGTTTCCAGCAACAGAAAGTGGGCCGCCAGTGTCCGTTTTCGTCGATATCGTGCCCGACCCGTCGGCCGTCGACTCGCCACGTCCCGCGGCGCCCCGTCACCGACTGCGCGCCGTCCTCACCAAGGCCGGGCTGCCACTGCTGTCGGTGCTGGTGTTCTTCGCTGTCTGGCAGGTGGTCGCGAGTTCCGGCATCTGGAACCAGACGTTCGTGCCCTATCCGAGCACGGTCTGGCGCGCGTTCGTCGACGTCTCCACCACACATGACGGCGTGCGCGGCTACGCCGGTTACCTGCTGTACGAACACCTCTACATGACGCTGCGCCGGGTGCTGGCCGGCGTGGTCATCGGTGTGGTGATCGGCGTGCTGCTCGGTCTGTTGATGGGATCGGTGGGCTGGCTGCGCAGTGTGCTCGAGCCGTGGCTGACGTTCCTGCGGGCGCTACCGCCGCTGGCCTACTTCTTCCTGCTCGTCATCTGGCTGGGTATCGACGAAGCCCCCAAGATCACCCTGCTCGCCCTGGCAGCCTTGCCGCCCGCCGCGGTGGCCACCACCGCCGCCGTCGTCGCCGCGCCGGTCGGGTTACAGGAGGCGGCCCGTGCGCTGGGGGCGACCCGGGCCCAGGTGATCCGCGATGTCGTGGTACCCGCGGCGCTACCGGAGACCTTCACCGGGATCCGGCTGGCGGTCGGCATGGCCTATTCGTCGGTGGTCGCCGCGGAACTGTTCAACGGAATCCCCGGTATCGGCGGATTGGTCAGGGACGCAAGTAATTACAACAACACCCCAGTCGTGCTGGTCGGAATCTTCGCCATCGGGTTCTCAGGGCTGGTCATCGACGGATTGCTGCGGTCGCTGGAACGGCGTGCCGTCCCCTGGAGAGGAAAAATCTAGATGAAGTTCAAATCCCTACTGGCAGTGGCTGTCAGCGCTATCGCGCTGGCCGGTTGCGCGGTGGACAACTCCGGATCCGGCGGCGGCGGAAGCGACCCGGCCAAGCCCACGCTGCGCATCGGCTACCAGACCTTCCCCAGCGGCGACCTGATCGTCAAGAACAACAGATGGTTGGAAGAGGCGCTGCCCGACTTCAACATCAAGTGGATCAAGTTCGATTCGGGTGCCGATGTCAACACTGCGTTCATCGCCAAGGAACTCGATTTCGGGGCGCTGGGCTCCAGCCCGGTGGCACGGGGACTGTCGGCACCGCTGAACATCCCCTACAAGGTGGCCTTCGTGTTGGATGTCGCCGGTGACAACGAGGCGCTGATCGCGCGTAACGACGCGGGGGTCAACAGCATCCCCGATCTGCGCGGGAAGCGGATCGCCACCCCGTTCGCCTCGACCGCGCATTACAGTCTGTTGGCAGCGCTGGCGCAGAACGGCCTGTCGCCCAACGATGTTCAGCTCATCGACCTGCAACCACAGGCCATCCTGGCGGCTTGGGAGCGCGGCGACATCGACGCCGCATACACCTGGTTGCCGACGCTGGACCAGCTGCGCAAGACCGGCAAGGACCTGATCACCAGCCGCAGGCTGGCCGCCGACGGTAAGCCGACCCTCGATCTCGGTGTGGTCGCCGACGCGTTCGCCCAAGAACACCCCGAAGTGGTCGACACCTGGCGTAAGCAGCAGGCCCGTGCGCTGGACACCATTTCCGACGATCCGGCCGCGGCGGCCAAGGCGATCGCCGCCGAGATCGGTCTGCCCGACACCGAGGTGGCCGGTCAGCTCAAGCAGGGTGTGTACCTGACCCCCGCCGCCGTCGCCTCGCCCGAGTGGCTGGGTTCGGAGGGGGCGCCGGGCAATATCGCCACGAACCTGCAGAGCGCATCGCAGTTCCTGGCCGACCAGAAGCAGATTCCGGCGGCCGCGGACCTGAAGACCTTCCAGGACGCCATCTACGTGAAGGGGCTTCCCGGTGTCATCACGGGCGGCTGAGCCGGCGGGTGGGTTACGCATCGCCAATGTGGCCCACCGCTACGGCCGCGGCTCCGATCAGGTGACCGCGCTGGGGCCGGTGGACCTGGAGGTGGAACCGGGGGCCTTCCTGGTGCTGGTCGGTGCCTCCGGATGTGGGAAGAGCACTCTGCTAAGGCTCATCGCCGGGTTCGAATCGCCCAGCGAGGGCGAGGTGCAGGTCGGCGGGACGGCGCCGACACCCGGGGTCACCTCCGGGGTGGTATTCCAGCAGCCGCGGTTGTTCCCGTGGCGCACGGTGGGTGGAAACGTCGACCTCGCGCTCAAGTACGCGAAGGTGCCGCGCGATCGGCGCGCCGAACGCCGCGAGCAGCTGCTCGAGCGCGTGGGGCTGGACGGTACCGCCGACCGCAAGATCTGGGAGATCAGCGGCGGGCAACAGCAGCGCGTCGCGATCGCCCGCGCGTTGGCCGCCGAGACGCCGCTGTTCCTGCTCGACGAGCCGTTCGCCGCGCTCGATGCGCTGACCCGCGAGCGGCTGCAGGACGATGTGCGTCAGGTCAGTGCCGAATCGGGGCGCACCACGGTGTTCGTCACGCACAGTGCCGAGGAGGCGGCGTTCCTCGGTTCACGCATCGTGGTGCTGACCCGCCGGCCGGGCAAGATCGCCCTGGACCTGCCCTCGGAGCTGCCGCGCACCGGTGTCGACGCCGACGAGCTGCGGCGGTCACCGGAGTTCCTCGAGCTCAGGAATGCGGTCGGCGAGGCAGTGAAGGCGGCTGCGGCCTGAGTGTCGAGCCAAAAAAGCACCCGCACGCCATAAGCGTGCGGGTGCTTTTTACGTCTCGTTAGACCGGGGGATACGCCGGCGGCGGGTACACGCCGCGCAGGCCCCAGGCCAGCCAGCTGAAGAAGAACTCGCCCTCGTCACTGATGTCGTAATCGGGATTAGGATCCATAGTCGCCTCCGCCGCAGCAAGCCCTGTTTGGCAGAAGTCTAGACCCACTGGGCGATCCCAGGACAGTCAAACCGCCCCATTGCCTACACTGGCCAACCAGTTGATTGGTCAACCCCGGGTCGTCCGGGTCTGCAGATAGCGAGTTGCCATGTCCACCGAAGCCGCATCCAACGGTTCGTCACGGCGCGACGAACTGCTGGCGGTCGCCGCCAAGCTCTTCGCCGCCCGTGGCTACCACGGCACCCGGATGGACGATGTCGCCGACGCGGTCGGGCTCAACAAGGCCACCGTGTACCACTACTACGCAAGCAAATCGCTGATCCTCTGGGATATCTACAAGCGGACCGCCGACTTCACCGTCGGTGCCCTGCACGACGACCCGACGGCCACCGCACGCGAGACCATCTACCACTTCACCCGGCGGTTGCTCACCGGCATCGCCAACGACCTGGAGGCGGCCGCGGTCTATTTCCAGGAGGGCCCGTACATCTCGGAGTGGTTCACCGAGGAGCAGGTCGCCTACATCCGGACCGCCGAGGCCACGGTGTACGAGCACGTACGCGATGTCATCGATCGCGGAATCGCCAGCGGCGAGTTCTTCGACTGCGATTCCCACGTCTTGGCACTGGGCTATATCGGGATGACCCTGGGCGCCTACCGGTGGCTACGCCCGCACGGCCGCCGGACGGCCCAGGAGATCGCCGTGGAGTTCAGCACCGCACTGTTGCGGGGACTGATCCGGGACGAGGCCGTCCGCACGGCCGAGCCGCTCGGCGGGGCCCAGTAGTGGGGGGACCAGGAATGACCGATCTGTTCCGCCTGGACGGCAAGGTCGCCGTGGTCACCGGCGGTGGCCGCGGTATCGGCGTGATGATGGCCCGCGGTCTGTTGCAGGCCGGTGCGGCCAAGGTGTACCTGGCCGCGCGCAAACAGGCCGAACTCGACGCGTCGGTGGCTGAACTGTCCGCCCTCGGCGAGGTCGAGGGCATCTCCGCCGACCTCGGTACGGCGGCGGGCATCCAGGCCCTCGCCGATGCCGTCGCGGCGAAGGAGGACGCGGTCCACGCGCTGTTCAACAACGCGGGCGCCAACTGGGGCGAGCCCTTCGAGACATTCCCCGAGTCGGGGTTCGACCGGGTCTTCGACGTCAACGTCAAGGGTGTCTTCCTGCTGACCCGCGCGCTGGTGCCGCTGCTGACCGCCGCCGCCACCGACGACGATCCGGCCCGGGTGATCAACACCGGCAGCGTCGACGGTTTCCACGTGCCCGAACGCGGTCGCAACAACTTCTCGTACGCCGCCAGCAAGGCCGCGGTCCACACGCTGACCCAGCACCTGGCCGGCGAACTGGCGCCCAAGATCCTGGTGAACGCCATCGCGCCGGGGCTCTTCCCGTCGCGGATGACCAAGGTGCTGTTGTCGGCGGGTGAGGAGGCCGTCGGTGCGGCCCTGCCGCTGGGACGCGTCGGGCAGCCCGACGATATGGCCGGTATCGCGGTCTTCCTGGCGAGCCGTGCCAGCAGCTATGTCACCGGCACGGTGATCCCGGTCGACGGCGGGGTCAGCACCATCCGCTGATGGCGCGAAAAGTCGATGTGTGAACTGCGTCGCACCTGGGTAACTGGGTGTACATGTGTTCACTTGATCTTCGCGGGCTGACGAAATGGAGCCAGAAGCCCGCGCGTGATATCGCGACGGCGTCGCCGGAGGGCGGCTCCACGATCAACATGATCCGCGGGCTGGCGGCCAGGGCCACCACTCCGCTCCTACCCGACGACTACCTGAAGATGCTCAACCCCCTGTGGACCGCCCGCGAACTACGCGGTGCGATCGTCGATGTCCGCAGGGAGACCGAGGATTCGGCCACGGTCGTCATCAAACCGGGGTGGGGTTTCGCCGCCGACTATCAGCCCGGTCAGTACGTCGGAATCGGCCTGCGGGTCGACGGCCGGTGGCACTGGCGGTCCTACTCCCTGACCTCGGTGCCCGAACGCGACGGCAAGCTGATCTCGATCACCGTCAAGGCCACCCCGGAAGGCTTCCTGTCCACCCACCTCGTCAACGGTGTGAAACCCGGAACAATTGTTCGCTTGGCGGCCCCCAAGGGGCAGTTCGCCCTGCCCGATCCGCCGCCGGTGAAGATGCTCCTCGTCACCGCGGGCAGCGGGATAACCCCGGTGATCGCCATGCTGAGGTCCATCGCGCAGCGCGGTCAGACCAGCAATATCGTGCACATCCACTCGGCGCCGTCGCCGCAGGATGTCATCTTTCACGACGAGCTGATCGAGATGCAGGACGGCAGGCCCGACTACCGGCTGCACCTGCAGATGACCGACCGGATGGGGCACCTCGACCTGGACCGGCTGGCCGATATCGTCCCCGACTGGACCGAGCGGCCCACCTGGGCATGCGGGCCACCGGCCATGCTGGACGATATCGAGCGCGTCTGGACGGCGGCCGGGCTGCCCGAAAACCAGTTGCACATGGAGCGATTCGTCATCGACCGGACCGACAAGGGCGGTGAGGGCGGCACGGTGACCTTCGCCATCTCGGACAAGACGATCGAGGTCGACGGAGCCACATCCCTGCTGGAGGCCGGCGAGCGCCTCGGCATTCAGATGCCCTTCGGATGCCGGATGGGAATCTGCCAAACCTGCGTGCTGCCACTGGAATCCGGGCATGTGCGCGACTTCCGGTCAGGCGTCGAGCACGGCGAGGGTGACCGGATCCAGACCTGCGTCTCGGCCGCGTCCGGCGACTGCACCATCAACGTCTAGGAGGAATCGCATGGCCATCACCGATATCAAGGCATACGCCCACCTCACATCCGACGATGTCGACCAACTCGAACGTGAGCTCGACGCGATCCGAGCCGAGGTGGAGGAATCCCGCGGCGAGCGCGACGCCCGCTACATCCGCCGGTCCATTCAGCTGCAACGCGCGCTTGCCGTCGGCGGACGCATCGCATTGTTCAACAGTCGCAACAAGATCTGCTGGGCGGCGGGCACCGCGATGCTGGGCGCGGCCAAGATCATCGAGAACATGGAACTCGGGCACAACATCATCCACGGCCAGTGGGATTGGATGAACGACCCGGAGATCCACTCGACCGAATGGGAGTGGGACACCACCTCGCCGGCCGTGCACTGGAAGAAGTCGCACAACTACATCCACCACAAGTACACCAATGTCATCGGCCTCGACGACGATATCGGCTACGGCATCATGCGGCTCACTCGCGACGAGCCGTGGGAGCGCTGGATGATCGGCAACTCGCTCTACAACTTCCTGCTCGGCACGTTGTTCGAATGGGGCGTCGCATTGCACGGCGTGGAAACCACGAAGTGGCGCAAGGGCGAGAAGACCATGGCGGAGATCCGCAAGGATCTGCGCATCATCGGCAAGAAGGTCGCCAAGCAGGTCGGCAAGGACTACGTGATCTTCCCGGCGCTGTCGGGACCCAACTGGAAATACACCCTGGGGGCGAACGCGGTCGCCAACCTGATCCGCAACTACTGGGCGTACGTGGTGATCTTTTGCGGTCATTTCCCGGACGGCGCAGAGAAATTCACCCGCGAGGAGTTCGAGCGAGAATCACGCGGTGAGTGGTATCTGCGCCAGATGCTGGGATCCGCGAACTTCCATGCCGGGCCGGTGATGGCCTTCATGAGTGGCAACCTCTGCTACCAGATCGAGCACCACCTCTTCCCGGATCTGCCGAGCAACCGGTACTCCGAGATCGCGGTGAAGGTGCAGGCGCTGTGCGACAAGTACGACCTGCCCTACACGACGGGCTCGCTGGCGCGTCAGTACAGCCAGTCGTGGTGGACGATCGCCAAACTGGCACTGCCGAACAGATTCCTCAAGGCCACCCCGGATGACGCGCCGGAGACCAACTCCGAGCTGAAATTCCGGATCCGCGACGGCGTCCGGGAATCTTTCGGGATCGATCCGGCCACCGGCCGGCGGCGTGGGCTGCGCACCGCATTGCGCGAACTCAGGTCGGGGGAGATCGCGGCCGCCTGAGCGGGGGTTAGCCTGGCGATATGAAGTCGACCATCCTGTCGCGGCGCGACCTGGATTTTCTGCTCTACGAATGGCTGCGGGTCGAGGAGTTGACCGCACTGCCGCGTTTCGCCGAGCACTCCCGGGAGACGTTCGACGGTGTGCTGGAACTCTGTGAGCAGCTGGCCGAACGGTACTTCGCGCCGCACAACAAGCTCAGCGACGCCAACGAGCCCACGTTCGACGGCACCACCGTCACCGTCATCCCGGAGGTGAAGGTGGCGCTGGAGGCGTTCGCCAAGGCCGATCTGATCGGGATGTCCTTCGACGCCGAACTCGGTGGCGCGCAGCTGCCGACCGCCGTCGCCCAGGCCGGGTTCGCCTGGATCTCGGCGGCCAACATCAGCACCTCTGGTTACCTGATGCTGACCATCGCCAACGCCAATCTGCTCGCGGAGTTCGGCACCCCCGAGCAGGTCGACAGGTTCGTCAAACCGATGCTGGCGGGCCGGTTCACCGGCACCATGGCGCTCTCGGAAACCCAGGCAGGTTCCTCGCTGGCCGATATCACCACGCGCGCCGAGCCGCAGGACGACGGCACCTACCGGGTGTACGGCACCAAGATGTGGATCTCGGGCGCCGAACACGAGATGAGCGAGAACATCGTCAACCTGGTGCTGGCGAAGATCCCCGGCGGCCCCGCGGGGACCAAGGGCATCTCGCTGTTCATCGTGCCCAAGTACATCGTCGACGCCGACGGCACGGTGGGTGCGCGCAATGCGGTGGCGATCTCCGGGCTCAACCACAAGATGGGACAACGTGGCATCACCAACACCGTGCTGAACTTCGACGGCGCGGTCGGGTATCTGGTCGGTGAACCGCATCGTGGGCTGGCCTACATGTTCCACATGATGAACGAGGCGCGGCTCGGGGTCGGGATGGGCGCGGTGGCACTGGGTTACACCGGCTATCTCAAGTCGCTGGACTACGCCCGCGAACGCCCCCAGGGACGCTTGGTGAAGGACCCGGCCACCCCGCAGGTCCCGATCATCGCCCATGCCGATGTCAAACGGATGCTGCTCGCGCAGAAGTCCTACGTCGAGGGTGCCTTGGGGCTGGCCCTGTACTGCGCGAAGCTCACCGACCTCGGTGAGCGCGAGCTGCTCGACATCCTGACCCCGATCGCCAAGAGCTGGCCCTCGCAGTGGTGCCTGGAGGCCAACAGCCTGGCCATTCAGGTGCTGGGCGGCTACGGCTACACCCGCGAGTACGACGTCGAGCAGCACTATCGGGACAACCGGCTCAACCCGATCCACGAGGGCACCCACGGAATCCAGAGCCTGGACCTGTTGGGTCGCAAGGTCGCCCAGAACGGCGGGGCGGCCATGACGGCGCTGGCGAACCGCATCGCCGACACGGTGGCCCGGGCCGGTGATGACCCGATGGCCGCGCAGCTGGCCGCGGCGTGGCAGCGTCTGGTCGAGGTGACCGCCACGATGTTCGCCGGCGACGACCCCGTGGTGACGATGGCAAACAGCGCGGTCTATCTGGAGGCCTTCGGCCATATCGTGATCGCGTGGGTATGGCTGGAGCAACACCTGGCCGCGTTTGCCAAAGATGGTGATTTCTACGAAGGCAAGCGGCAGGCCGCGCGGTTCTTCTACCGCTACGAGTTGCCCAAGGTGTATCCGCAACTGGATTTGCTGGCCAGCCTGGACCGTACGACGCTGGATATGCAGAGCAGTTGGTTCTGATTCGACCCGGAATGGTCGGACGGTAGCTACTTGGCGCGTACCCTTCCTGACGTAACCGTCAAAACGCGCGATCGACGAAGCTCCGGAAGGGCCCTCATGGGGATGTCTGCCACTCGTTCACTGGCCGCGCTGGCGGCGGCCGCCGCGTTGGTGGTCACCGCATGTGACGGTGCGCCCGCCGATGCCTCGAGCGCGGCCGAGGGCATCTGGCCCACCGGTGCGGTGGACATGCTGGTCGGCTATGCCGCAGGCGGGTCCAGCGATCTGGTCAGCCGCGCCGTCGCCAAGGGACTCGCCGCCGATCTGGACCAGCCGTTCCGCGTCATCAATCGCCAGGGCGATAACGGTGCCGCCGCGGCGGCCGATCTCGCCGGTGCGCCCGCCGACGGCACGATGCTGTCCATCCAGAATGCGTCGCTGTACACCATCACACCGCTGGCGGTGGCTCCGGACAAGGTCCGCCATATCGACGACGTCGACGTGGTGCACGGCATTTCCAGCGAGAACTATGTGCTGGTGACCACCCCGCAGACGGGCCTGCGCACCTTCACCGATCTGCAGACGGCCCAGCGGCCGCTGCGATACGGCACCACCGGGGTGGGGACCGGAGCACAACTGTCCGGGGCACTGCTGATGAAGGGTGCTGGGGTGCTCTCCCAGGCGGTGCCGTTCGACAGCGGGGCCCCGAACCTGGCGGCCGTGCTGGCCAACGACGTCGATATCGCCGTCATCCACGTGGGGGAGGCGATCGAGAACATCGATTCGGGCAAGCTGGTCGCGCTCAACGTCTTCAGCCCCGAGCGGATCGATTTCCTGCCCGACGTCCCGACCGCCCGTGAACTGGGCTATGACGTGGTCGTCTCGCAGTATCGCTTCATGACCGTGCCCAAGGGCACCCCCGCCGAGGTGACCGGCCCGCTGGTCGCCGGTCTCAAGGCCACCTTCGCCAGTGCGGCCTATCAGCGCTTCAACGAGCAGAACAGCCTGACGCCGATGGAGATACCCGGCGACCAGGTCCTCGCCCGACTGACCGACGATGCCCGCCGCTACGCAGAGATGGTGGTCACGGGCGGTATCGATCTGCGCGATATTGGGTAAACCCCTGATGTGTTTCGCATCTCTTTCGCGTGCCTAGGGCCGCCCGTAAGCCGACTCAGTATGTGAGTGCAGGCGGAGGAGATGACTATGGCCGAGCAGCGACTGCTCGTCGAAGGGGATACGTGCTGGCGCACGGTCGAGGCGGAGCGCTTCGCGCCGATCATCGACGGCGCGGACTATCTGGCCCACGTGAAATCGGCGATGCTGGGTGCGGAGAACCGGATCCTGCTGGTGGGCTGGGACTTCGATGCCCGGACGACGTTCGAACCGGGGCGTGGCACGCTACCGGGCCCCAACCAGCTCGGACCGTTCCTGTTCTGGCTGCTGTGGCGCCGCCCGCACCTCAAGGTGTACGTGCTCAAGACCAACCTGAGGCTGCTGTCGGTATTCGAGCGCTACTGGTACAGCATCGTCCCGGTCGAGTGGCTCAACCGGATCACCTCCGAACGAATGCACCTGGCCGTGGACGGCGCGCACCCCACCGGAGCGGTGCATCATCAGAAGGTCGTGGTGATCGACGATGCGGTGGCCTTCTGCGGGGGTATCGATCTGACGCTGGGCCGGTGGGACACCCGCGACCACGACGCGGACAACCCTGGGCGCCGCGGCGGCGGTGAATCGTACGGTCCGCGGCACGAGGTCGCCGCCGTCGTCGACGGACCCGCGGCCCAGGCGCTCGGCGAATTGGCCCGCGACCGCTGGCGACAGGCCACCGGGGAGGAATTGCCGCCGCTGGGGCCCGGCGCGAGTGTCTGGCCCAAGCACTGCGAACCGGCGTTACGAAACGTCGAGGTGGGTATCGCCCGCACGTTGCCCTCGTTGCCCGAGCGCGAGGAGGTCCGCGAGGTGGAGGCGCTCAATCTGGCGGCCGTCGCGGCGGCGCGCGACGTCATCTACCTGGAGAACCAGTACCTGGCCTCCCGCGGCATCTGCGAGGCCCTCGCCGACCGCCTGCGTGAGCGCAACGGCCCCGAGGTGATAGTCGTGCTGCCGCGCACCTCGGAGAGCCCGCTGGAACGCGAATCGATGGACAGCGCGCGTGAACGGATGCTCCGATTGTTGTGGGAGGCCGACGAACACGACCGGCTCGGGGTCTACTGGCCTGCCGTGCCCGGCGGGCAGTCGCTCTATGTGCACTCCAAGGTCGTGGTCATCGATGATCGGTTCCTGCGCATCGGATCGTCCAACCTGAATAACAGATCGCTGGGCTTCGACAGCGAATGCGATCTGGCGCTGGAGGATTCGCCGGACCGTGCGGACATCCGCGCGCATATCGCCGATATGCGCGACGGCCTGCTCGCCGAGCATCTGCGGCTGCCGCTCGACAGCGTCCGCGCCGAGATCCGCGCCAGGGGGTCGATCCTGAAGGCCGTCGACACCCTGCGCGGACGCTCGCTGCGCAAGTTCACCCCGCACATGGTGTCCGCCGATGCCGGCCCGTTCGCCGAGAACGACCTGATGGATCCCGTCCGGGTGCCCACCTCGTTGGCCGTCAGCGTCGCCTCGGTGGCCATCGCCTTTGTCACCTGGCCGTTGGTCAAGGGCGCCCCGGGAGCGTGGTCGGTGGTGCGCTCTGTCGGCAAGCGGGTAGGCCTGCCGATCTGAGGCTAGAACTCGATGATCTGACGCACCGCAAGGCCGTCGGCGAGGGCGTCCATGCCGGTGTTGATCTCGTCGAGGGACAGCGTCGCCGACACCAGCTTCTCCACCGGAAGCCGTCCGGCCCGCCACAATTCGACAAAGCGCGGGATATCGCGGGCCGGCACCGCCGAACCCAGATAGCTGCCGATCAACGTCCGCCCCTGGGCCACCAAGCTCAACGGCGACAACGAAATTCGGGCGTCCGGCGCGGGCAGCCCGACGGTGATGGTCCGCCCGCCGGGGGCGGTCAGCCCGATGGCGGTCTCCAGCGCGGCCGCATGGCCGACGGCCTCGATGACGACCTCGGCGGTGAAATCGGCTTCCTCGGGTGTGGACACCGCATGGGCGCCCAGCTCGCGGGCCAGCGCCAGCTTGTCCGCCAGCCGGTCCACCGCGACGACCCGCACATCATCATGGGCCAGCGCGGTCAGCATGGCCGCCATCCCGACCCCACCCATGCCGACGATCGCGACGGTCTGGCCCGGCTTGGGCTCCCCGGCGTTGAGGACCGCCCCGCCGCCGGTGAGCACCGCGCAGCCCAGCAATGATGCGACCACGGCGGGCACATCATCGTCCACCGGGACCACCGACCGCCGGTCCACCACCGCGTGGGTGGCGAATCCGGATACACCGAGATGGTGCAGCACCTGCTCGGTATTCGGGCGGGCCAGCCGGACCGCGCCGCTGAGCAGTGTGCCCGCGCCGTTGGCCGCGCTACCGGGGATACACGGGGCCAGACCGTCGGTCGCGCATGCCCGGCACTGCCCACAGCGCGGAAGAAAGGTCATCACCACACGTTGACCCGGCGCCAGATCCGATGTACCGCAGACCTTTTCGACGATGCCGGCGGCCTCGTGGCCGAGCAGCATGGGGATCGGACGGACTCGGTTGCCGTCGACCACCGACAGGTCGGAGTGGCACAGGCCCGCGGCCTCGATGCGCACAAGCAGCTCGCCGTCGCCAGGATCGGCGAGTTCGAGCTCGGTCACGGCGATCGGGCGGGATGCGGAATACGGTCGGGCCGCGCCGATGGACTCCAGGACTGCGCCGCGAATGTGCATGGTGCCAGCCTGACATGCTTGCCGCATGGAGTACACGAGCGCGGACTTCGGAGTTCACTGGCCGGTGCAGACCAGGTGGACCGACAACGACATGTTCGGACACCTCAACAACGCCGTCTATTACCAACTCTTCGACACCGCCATCAACGCCTGGATCGGACGCCGCGCGGGTGTCGATGCGATGGCCGCCCCGTGGCTGGCGGTGGTCGCCGAATCAAGTTGTCGCTACTACGCCGAACTGCAGTTCCCCGCCGACCTGGTGGTCGGTCTGGCGGTGACCCGGTTGGGCACCAGCAGCGTCACCTATCGCACCGGACTGTGGGCAGCAGGGGATGCGCGGCCCGCCGCCGGGCTGAATGCGCGGCCTGCCGCCGGGCTGAATACGCGGCCCGCCGCCGGGCTGAATACGCGGCCCGCCGCGGTCGGCTCCTGGGTGCACGTCTACGTCGACCGTCAGACCCGCCGTCCGGTACCCATCCCGGAAGCCGTACGCGCCCTGCTGCAGTCGGCTGTTCATGACGCGACGCCCGACTGACAGGGCGGCCGATACGCCGGCTGATACGGCTGAGCCATTGGCCGACTCGCTATGCTCGCCCGATGCCGATCGTCAGCAAGACCGTCGAGGTCGCCGCACCCGCCGCCACCATCATGGCGATCGTGGCCGACTTCGAGGCCTACCCGCAGTGGAACGAAGAGGTCACCGGCGCGTGGATCCTGGCCCGCTATGACGATGGCCGGCCGAGCCAGCTGCGGCTGGACACCAAGATCCAGGGCATGGAGGGCAGCTACATCCAGGCTGTCTACTACCCCGCCGACGGACAGATCCAGACCGTGATGCAGCAGGGCAATCTGTTCTCCAAGCAGGAGCAGCTCTTCGCCGTCGTCGACATGGGCCCGACCAGCCTGTTGACCGTCGATATGGACGTCGAGGTCGATATGCCCGGCGTGCCGGCGATGATGATCAAGAAGGTCGTCAACGATGCGCTGGAGCACCTGGCGAACAACCTGAAGAAGCGCGCAGAGCAGCTGGCCTGACGCTCATTCCGGCCCCGAAAGACACGGGTCAGGTCCACAGCCCGAGGCTGTCGAGCAGGCTGGTCAGCCGCCGCGCCCCGTCGTCGAATTGGCTGCGGGTCAGCCGCACCACCTCGTCGACCTCGCGGCGACGCATGGCCGCGGTCAATTGTCGGTGGTTGACCACCGCGTCCTGCCCCCACGTCGGGTCGGAGGCGTAGATGTGCGGTGGCAGGTAGCGCGCGGCGTGCAGCAGGAACCAGGCCAGCTTCATCCGATTGGTCGTCCGGTTGAACGCGCGATGGAAGTGGAACTCCGCGCGGGCGATCGGTTCCACCTCTCCGCCGCGGACGGCCGCGTCCAAGTCCTCGGTGAGCCGCTCCAGCTCGTCGATATCGGCATCGGTGGCCCGCCGGGCCGCCGTCGCGGCCAACTCCGCGGCGATGGCGCCCTGCAGCCAGAAGATGTCGGCGATGTCATCGCGGGTGAACGGTGACACCATGTGCCCCCGGTGCGGTTCCAGCTGGACCATGCCCTCGCCGCGCAGGGTCCGTAGTGCCTCGCGCACCGGGGTGATGCTGACACCGAGCTGGGCGGCGGTCTCGTCGAGCCGCACGAAGGTGCCGGGCCGCAGCGTTCCCGACATGATCGCGACCCGCAGATAACCGGCCACCTCGTCGGAGAGCTGTTCGCGGCGGCGGGCGGGACCCAGTTTGGCGGGTGCGTTCATGCGGGTGCGCTGGGTCCTTTCCGACCGTTTCGGGCGCCGGTTCATCGTGGTGGTGAAAAGCTTGTCCAGAAGCGGGTCGGCGTCATAGTGTGACCTCGACGACATAATGTTTGATCAAATATCAACATTGCGCAAGCGTGTTGCGCGGCCGCCGACCGAAAGAGCCTCTGCAGTAACAGTCCAGTCCGCAACTCAGCCCGCAACTCAGTCCGTGATGTCCAGTACCGAACAGCCCTACCTGGCCAGGCAGCAGAACTGGTCCAATCAGCTCTCCCGGCATGCGCTGATGCAGCCGGACAAGACGGCGCTGCGTTTCCTCGGTCAGACCACCACCTGGGCCGACCTGGACCGGCGGGTCGATGCGCTGGCCGCCGCATTGCACGAGCGCGGTATCACCGCCGGCGACCGCGTGCTCATCCTGATGCTCAACCGACCCGAGTTCATCGAGTCCTTCCTCGCGGCCAACCGGCTCGGAGCGATCGCGGTGCCGGTGAACTTCCGGATGACCCCACCCGAGATCGCCTTTCTGGTCAGCGATTGCGCAGCGCGGGTGGTGGTCACCGAATCGGTGCTCGCGCCGGTGGCCACCGCGGTGCGGGACCTCGACTCGACCCTGAGCACGGTGATCGTCGCCGGGGCGGGCACCGAGGACGGTGTCCTCGGATACGACGATCTGCTCGCCGAGCAGAACCCGCCGCCCGAGCCGGTGGATGTCCCGAACGATTCGCCCGCGCTGATCATGTACACCTCCGGCACCACCGGACGACCCAAGGGTGCGGTGCTGACCCACACCAACATCAGCGGGCAGTCACTGACCCACCTGTTCACCAACGGTGCCGACCTCAACCACGATGTCGGCTTCATCGGTGTGCCGCTGTTCCACATCGCCGGTATCGGGAACATGATCCCGGGCCTGCTGCTGGGTAGGCCGACGGTGGTCTATCCGCTCGGCGCGTTCGATCCGGGTGCGCTCCTCGATGTGCTGGAGGCCGAAGAGGTCACCGGTATCTTCCTGGTCCCCGCGCAGTGGCAGGCGGTCTGCGCCGCCCAACGCGCGCAGCCGAGAAGCCTCAAGCTGCGGGTGTTGTCGTGGGGCGCGGCGCCGGCCTCCGATACGTTGCTGAAGGATATGGCGCAGACCTTCCCCGGGGCCAACATCCTGGCCGCCTTCGGCCAGACAGAGATGTCGCCGGTGACGTGTATGTTGTTGGGCGAGGACGCAATTCGCAAGCTCGGCTCGGTGGGCAAGGTCATCCCGACCGTGTCGGCGCGCATCGTCGACGAGGATATGAACGACGTGCCGATCGGCGAGGTCGGCGAGATCGTCTACCGGGCGCCCACCCTGATGGCCGGTTACTGGAACAACCCGAAGGCCACCGCCGAAGCGTTTGCCGGGGGCTGGTTCCACTCGGGGGACCTTGTGCGCCAGGACGACGAGGGTTACATCTGGGTGGTCGACCGTAAGAAGGACATGATCATCTCCGGCGGGGAGAACATCTACTGCGCCGAGGTCGAGAATGTCTTGGCTGCTCACCCCGCCATTGCCGAGGTCGCGGTGATCGGCAGGCCACACGAGAAGTGGGGCGAGGTTCCGGTCGCCGTCATCGCTCTCGCGGCGCTGTCCGGCGAGCCGACTCCGAGCGCGCTGACGCTTGCCGAACTCGACGATTTCCTCACGGAGAGGTTGGCTCGATACAAGCACCCCAAGGCTCTGGAGATCGTCGAGGCGTTGCCCCGCAATCCGTCGGGCAAAGTGCTCAAGACCGAACTACGAACCATGTTCGGCAGCTGAGCGAAGATTGACGCGGGCGAAAGGCGTGCCGAGGCAACGGGTTTACCACAGAACCCGGTGTCTCGCCGCCGAGATCGAATTTGCTAACAGTTGCGATATGAATAGAGCCGATGCGTCACCTGCCTGGTCACCGATCGGGTACAGTCCTGTGGTCCGAGTTACTACCGACCGGTAGGTAGGGCGATGTCACAGGTCATGGAGACGGGGCTCCGCGAGAGTAGAGGAGGGGGCGTGCAGCTAGTTCCGCCGCACTTGGAACTCGCCTCGGTGGTCGCGCTGTGATGGCGGGCAACGGCTTGGTCGACTACGTCAAGGACCAGTTGGACAAACCGCTGACCATGGTCGGCGGCTTCTTCAAGTTGTGCGTCCTGACCGGCAAAGCGCTCCTCACGAGGCCCTTCCAGTGGAAGGAATTCATCCTTCAGAGCTGGTTTCTGATCCGGGTCGCCTTCCTGCCCACGCTGGCGGTCTCCATCCCGCTCACCGTGCTCATCATCTTCACGTTGAACATCCTGCTCGCCGAGTTCGGCGCGGCCGACGTCTCCGGTGCCGGCGCCGCCCTCGGCGCCGTCACCCAGCTGGGTCCGCTGGTGACGGTGCTCGTGGTCGCCGGCGCCGGGTCCACCGCCATCTGCGCCGACCTGGGAGCGCGCACCGTCCGCGAAGAGATCGACGCCATGGAGGTGCTGGGGATCGACCCCATCGAGCGACTGGTGGCCCCCCGCGTGGTTGCCGCCACGTTCGTGGCCTTCCTGCTCAACGGCGCGGTGATCACCATCGGCCTGGTCGGTGGGTACTTCTTCGGTGTCTACATCCAGAACGTCAACGCCGGCGCCTATGTCGCGACGCTGACGCTGCTCACCGGCTTCCCCGAGGTCATGATCTCGGTCATCAAGGCCACCCTGTTCGGTCTGATCGCCGGGCTGGTGGGTTGCTACCGCGGGCTCACCGTGGCGGGCGGTTCCAAGGGCGTGGGCACCGCGGTCAACGAGACGCTGGTGCTGTGCGTCGTCGCGTTGTTCGCGGTGAACGTCGTGCTGACGACCATCGGTGTCCGGTTCGGGACGGGAGGCTAGGCCGCGCATGAGTACAGCCGCAGTTCTACGGTCCCGGTTCCCCCGGGCGTTCGACCGCACCCGCGGATACGCCGGAGCGCCCGGCCGATTCCTGGACAGCATCGGCCACGTCGCCTGGTTCGTGGTGCAGGCGGTCGGGCATCTGCCGCATGCGTTCAAGCACTACCGCCGCGAGTCGCTGCGGCTGGTCGCCGAGATCGGCATGGGCACCGGTGCCATGGCCGTCATCGGCGGCACCGTCGCGATCATCGGATTCGTCACCCTCTCGGCAGGCTCGCTGATCGCCATCCAGGGTTTCGCGTCACTGGGAAATATCGGCGTCGAGGCCTTCACCGGCTTCTTCGCCGCGCTGGCCAACATCCGCGTCGTCGCCCCGGTGGTCACCGGCCAGGCGATGGCCGCCACCGTCGGCGCGGGAGCCACCGCCGAGCTCGGCGCCATGCGCATCAGCGAGGAGATCGACGCGCTGGAGGTGATGGGCATCAAGTCCATCTCGTATCTGGTGTCCACCCGGCTGATGGCCGGGGCCATCGTCATCGTCCCGCTCTACGCGATGGCCATCCTGCTGTCGTTCCTGTCCGCCCAGTTGGTCACCACGGTGTTCTACTCGCAGTCGGTCGGCACCTACGAGCACTACTTCCACACGTTCCTGCGGGTGGATGACGTCATGTGGTCGTTCCTCGAGGTGATCATCATGTCGATCATCATCATGTTGAACCACTGCTACTTCGGGTTCTTCGCCAGTGGCGGCGCGGTGGGTGTCGGCGAGGCGGTCGGTCGCTCGATGCGCACCTCACTGATCGCGATCGTGCTGGTCGTCCTGCTCGCCTCGTTGGCGCTCTACGGCACCGACCCGAACTTCAACCTGACGGTGTAGCCATGACCCAGCCCTCCGCACCTCTGGTCAAGCCGAAGACGCCGCCCTACAAGGTCGCCGGTGTCGTCCTGCTTCTCGTCTGCGCACTCGTCCTGACGCTGACCTGGTTGCAGTTCCGCGGCTACTTCGAGAAGCGCGTGCAGCTGACCGTCATGGCCGAGCGGGCGGGCCTGGCGATGGACCCGGGATCGAAGGTCACCTTCAACGGTGTGCCGATCGGGCGGCTGGCCGAGTCCGGTGTCGTCACCGTCGGCGACGTCCCGCAGGCCAAGCTGACCCTCGATGTCGACCCGAAGTACCTGTCGCTGATCCCGGCCAACGTGCAGGCAGAGCTGCGCGCCACCACGGTCTTCGGCAACAAGTACATCTCCTTCCTCTCGCCGCCCGATCCGTCGGCGCAGCGATTGTCCGGTGGGGACACCGTGCAGGCCACCGGTACCACCACCGAGTTCAACACGCTGTTCGAGACGATCATGAAGATCGCCCAACAGATCGACCCGGTGAAGCTGAACCAGACGTTGACCGCGGCTGCCCAGGCGCTCGACGGGCTCGGCGACAAGTTCGGACAGTCGCTGGTCGACGGCAATGACATCCTGGGCGAGCTGAATGCGCGGATGCCGCAGATCCGTCGGGACGTGACGGGTCTGGCCAATCTGGCCGATGTGTACTCCGATGCCGCGCCGGACCTGTTCGACGGTCTGACCAACGCGGTGACCACCGCGCAGACACTCAACGCCGAGCAGGGCAATATCGACCAGGCGCTGATGGCCGCGGTCGGATTCGGCAACACCGGCGCCGACATCTTCGAGCGCGGCGGGCCGTACCTGGTCCGCGGCGCCGAGGACCTGCTGCCGACCTCCAAACTGCTGGACTACCACAGCCCGGCGCTGTTCTGCACCATCCGCAACTACCATGACAGCGCCCCGAAGCTGGCCGATGCCCTCGGCGGTAACGGCTACTCGTTGCGTACCAAGTCGTCGGTGGTGGGTGTGGGCAACCCGTATGTGTTCCCCGACAACCTTCCTCGCGTCAATGCCACCGGCGGACCCGGCGGACGCCCGGGTTGTTGGCAGCCGATCACCCGTGACCTGTGGCCGATGCCGTACCTGGTGATGGACACCGGTGCCAGCCTCGCGCCGTACAACCATTTCGAACTCGGACAGCCGATCATGCAGGAATACGTCTGGGGACGCCAAGTGGGGGAGAACACGATCAACCCATGAGCGACGCGATTATTCGACAGGTGCGTATCCCATGAGCATCAAGGGAACCCTCTTCAAGCTGGGCGCCATCTCCGCGGTGCTGCTGACCTTCACCGCGGTCATCTTCGTGGTGTTCGCCCAACTGCGGTTCGACCGCACGACGGGATATTCGGCGATCTTCGAGAACGCCAGCGGCCTGCGCACCGGCCAGTTCGTGCGCGCCTACGGCGTCGAGGTCGGCAAGGTCGAGGGCGTCACCCTCATCGACGGTGGGCAGCGGGTACGGGTCGACTTCGAGGTCGAGCGCAACCTGCAACTGTTCTCCGAAACCACCGCTGCCATCCGGTATCTGGACCTGATCGGCAACCGTTACGTGGAACTGCGGCGCGGCGACAGCAATACCGTGCTACCCGCCGGCAGCACCATCCCGCTGGAGCGCACCGAGCCGGCGCTGGACCTCGACGCGCTCGTCGGTGGCTTCCGTCCGTTGTTCAAATCCCTTGACTCCAACAAGGTCAACAACATCGCGAACTCGATCATCACGATCTTCCAGGGTCAGGGCGGCACCATCAACAACATCCTGGACCAGACGGCCGAGTTGACCTCGGCACTGGCCGACCGTGACCAGGCGATCGGCGAGGTGATCACCAACCTCAACACCGTGCTGGACACCACCGTCAAACACCAGAAGCAGCTCGACGAAACCCTGGTGAACTTCGAGGCGCTGATCACCGGACTGAAGAACCGGGCCGATCCGATCGGAGCGTCGGTGGCCGATATCAGCGATGCGGCAGGGTCGTTGTCGGATCTGCTGGCCGACAACCGACCGTTGCTGCGTGATTCGTTCGGCTACCTGGAGACCATCCAGCAGCCGCTGGTCGACCAGCTGGACCAGGTCGACGACATCGTGCAGAAGATCCCGGCCTCGCTGAAGATCATCGGCCGCGCCGGTGGCATCTACGGTGACTTCTTCAACTTCTACGCCTGCGATCTCTCCCTGCGGCTCAACGGTCTTCAGCCGGGTGGACCGGTCCGCACGGTGCGGGTCACCACCCAGCCGACGGGAAGGTGCACCCCGCAATGAGGACCATCCAGGGCAACGACCGGATCCGCAAGGGTCTGATGGGCGTGGTGACCGTGGCACTGGTCATCGGCGTCGGCTCCTCCATCACCACCGTGCCGATGTTGTTCGCGGTCCCGGAGTACTACGCCCAGTTCAACGACACCGGCGGTCTCAACGTCGGTGACAAGGTGCGCATCGCCGGCGTCGACGTCGGGACAGTGCAGAGCATGGAGATCGAGGGCGACCGCGTCGAGATCGGCTACACCCTCGGCGGGATGCAGATCGGCACCGAGAGCCGGGCCGCGATCCGTACCGATACGGTGTTGGGCCGCAAGAACATCGAGATTGAGCCCCGCGGCGACGATATCCTCGAACCGCGTGGTTTCCTGCCCGTCGAACAGACCCAGACGCCGTATCAGATCTACGACGCATTCCTCGACGTCACCCAGGGAACGGCGGGCTGGGATACCCAGGCGGTCAAGCAGTCCCTGAATGTGCTGTCCGAGACGGTCGACCAGACCTACCCGCACCTGAGTGCGGCTCTGGAAGGGGTGCAGCGGTTCTCCGACACCCTCGGTCAGCGCGACGAGCAGCTCAAGCAGCTGCTCGCCAACGCCAACAAGATCGCCACCGTGCTCGGTGACCGCAGCGGCCAGGTCAACGCCCTGCTGGTCAACGCGCAGACCCTGTTGGCCGCGGTCAACGAGCGCAGCTATGCGGTGAACATGCTCCTTGAGCGGATTTCGGGTGTGTCCCAACAGGTTTCCGGATTGATCCAGGACAACCCGAATCTGAACAAGGTGCTGACCCAGCTCAACACCATCAGCGACACGCTCAACGAGCGTAAGCAGGACCTCGCCGACACGCTGTCCATCGCGGGCAAGTTCATCACCTCCCTTGCCGAGGCATTGGCGTCGGGCCCGTACTTCAAGGTGATGCTGGCCAACCTGCTGCCGCCGACCCTGTTGCAGCCCTTCGTCGACGCCGCCTTCAAGAAGCGCGGCATCAACCCGGAAGAGTTCTGGCGCAATGCGGGATTGCCGGCCTTCCAGTTCCCCGATCCCAACGGGCAGCGGTTCGAGAACGGCGCCCCGCCGCCCGCACCGCAGGTGACCGAGGGCACCCCGGAGTTCCCGGGCCCCGCCGTCCCGCCCGGATCGCCGTGCTCATACACCCCGCCCGCCGACGGCCTGCCCCGCCCGGGCAATCCGCTGCCGTGCGCACAGCTCAGCCAGGGACCCTACGGTCCGGTGCCCGGCGGGTTCGCCCCGCCGGTGGGCGTGCAGACCTCGGATCCGAACGTGCACGGACTCGGACCGACACCGGGTGTCCCGAGTGCCGGCATCCCCGGCCAGTTGCCGCCGAACGTGCCGGGCACACCGGTGCCGTTGGTGCCGGGCCCGCCCGGAGCGCGCACCGTGCCGGTCGGTCCGCCGGGGGCTCCGGCCCCGCCAGGACCGATCCCGAGCCGCGCGCCGCTGCCGCCGCCGCTGCCCGGACCGCCGCCGCCACCGGGACCCGGTGAGCAGCTCTCGCCGGCGGGCACCGCGCCGCTGCCCGGCAATCCGCCGTTCCTCCCGCCCAATTCGCAGGAAGGGTAGGGCGCCGCATGTCGACGATCTTCAACATCCGCAACGTCAAGCTGCCGCAGCTTTCCAAGGCGAGCGTCATCCTCGGCGTGATCGTGCTCGTGGTGGCCGTCGGTGCCGCCGCCGTCGGGTGGAATGTGTACAAGAAGCTGACCACCACCACGGTCACCGCCTACTTCCCGCAGACGCTGGCGCTCTACCCCGGCGACAAGGTGCTCATCATGGGCGTCAAGGTCGGGGCCATCGATTCCATCGAACCCCAGGGCGACCGGATGAAGGTCGTGCTGCACTGGGACAGCAAGTACAAGGTGCCCGCGGACGCCAGTGCCTCCATCCTGAACCCGTCGCTGGTGGCCTCCCGCGTCATCCAGCTCTCCCCGCCCTACACCGGCGGTGAGGCGATGCAGGACGGCGCGGTCATCGACGAGGACCGCACGCAGGTCCCGGTCGAGTACGACCAGCTGCGCGACCAGATCACCCGGTTGCTGGCCGATCTGGGCCCCACACCCGAGCAGCCCAAGGGCCCGTTCGGCGATATCGTCGAATCGTTCGCCGACGGTTTCGAGGGCAAGGGCGAGCAGTTCAACAAGACGCTCACCGGCCTCTCGGACGCCCTGACCGCGCTGAACGAGGGCCGCGGTGATTTCGTCGGCATCGTCAAGAGCCTCGCGGTGTTCGTCAACGCGCTGCACAAGAGCGATCAACAGTTCGTGGCGCTGAACAACGACCTGGCGCAGTTCACCAACTCGTTCACCAACACCGACCGTGAGGTCGCCAACGCGCTGGACGATCTGAACACATTGCTGTCCACGACGAGGACGTTCCTCGACGAGAACGCGACCCCGCTGACCAACGACATCAACAACCTGTCGGATGTCACCACCGCGATCCTGCAGCCCGAGCCCCGTGACGGTCTGGAGACCGGCCTGCACGCCTACCCGAACCTGGTGGCCAACGTCGTCAACGTGGTGGCGCCCAACCAGGGTGGCATCGTCGGTCTTCCGGTGCTGCCCGGCGTCACCAACTTCTCCAATCCGCTGAACTTCATCTGCAGTTCCATCCAGGCCGGTAGCCGGATGGGTTACCAGGATTCCGCGGAGCTCTGCGCGCAGTACCTGGCGCCGATCATGGACGCGATCAAGTTCAACTACCTGCCGTTCGGTACGAACCTGGCGGCCGGTGCGATGACGCTGCCCAAGCAGATCGCCTACTCCGAGCCGCGGCTGCGTCCGCCCCCGGGGTACAAGGACACCACGGTGCCGGGCATCTTCTCCCGCGACACCCTGTTCTCGCACGGTAACCACGAGCCCGGCTGGATCGTGGCACCGGGTATGCAGGGCGTCGAGGTGCAGCCGTTCACGGCGAACATGCTGACCCCGGACTCGTTGGCCGCGTTGCTCGGTGGCCCCGATATCGTGCCGCCGCCGGCACCGCCCGCCTTCGGGGTGCCCCCGGGCGGCAACCTGCCCGGCCCCCCGAATGCCTACGACCAGAACAATCCGCTACCCCCGCCGTGGTATCCGCAGCCCGGACCGCCGCCGGTACCGGCGCCGGGTGTCATCCCGGGTAATCCGCCGCCGGCCGTGCCCGTGGGGGCCCCAGCGGCCCCGGCGGGACCGGCGCTGCCGGCAGAGGCAGGTGCACGATGAAGCTGAAGAAGATCGCCACCCGGACGGTGGCGCTGGCCGTTGCCGGGTTGATGCTGACCGGGTGTGGGCAGTGGCGGGGTATCGCCAACGTCCCGCTGCCCGGCGGCCCAGGCACCCAGAACGGCAGCACGACGATCTACATCCAGATGCCGGAGACGTTGGCGCTCAACGCCAACAGCCGGGTCCGGGTGGCCGATGTGTTCGTCGGCCGGGTGCGCAAGATCGAGCTGAAGAACTGGACGCCGCTGCTGACGGTGGACCTGGAGCCCGGTGTCGAGCTGCCCAAGAATGCGCTCGCGCGCATCGGGCAGACGTCGCTGCTGGGTTCCCAGCACGTCGAACTCGACGAGCCCGACGACCCGTCGCCGGAGAAGCTGCGCAACGGGGACACCATTCCGCTGGAGCGGTCCTCGGCGTTTCCCACCATCGAGCGGACGCTCGCCAGCATCTCGGGCATCCTGACCGGCGGCGGTATCCCGAACATCGAGGTGATCCAGAACGAGGTGAACGCCATCCTGACCGGGCGTTCCGGCGAGATCCGGGAGCTGTTGAACCGGCTGGACACCTTCACCTACGAGATGAACCAGCAGCGTGAGGACCTGACCCGCGCCATCGACTCGACCAACCGACTGCTGGGTATCGTCAGCAAGCGGACCGAGACCCTGGACCGGGTGCTCACCGAATTCCCGCCGCTGATCAAGCATTTCGCCGATACCCGGGATCTGTTCGCCGATGCGGTGACCTCGCTCGGCCGGCTCAGTGCGACGGCCGACGAGACGCTGAGCAACACCAACGCGAACCTGAACACCAACCTGAAGAATCTGCAGCGCCCGCTGCGCGAGCTGGCCAAGGCCTCGCCGTATCTGGTCGGTGCGCTCAAGCTGCTGCTCACGGTGCCGTTCAACATCGAGAACATTCCGAAGGCGATCCGCGGTGACTACATCAACGTCTCGCTGACCATCGACCTGACGCTCAGTGCCATCGACAACGGCTTCCTGTCGGGTACCGGTATCTCGGGCATGCTGCGGGCACTGGAACAGGCCTGGGGCCGCGATCCGGCGACGATGATGCCGGATGTGCGGTTCACCCCCAACCCGAACAGTGCGCCCAACGGTCCGCTGATCGAAAGGTCGGAGTGAGCCATGCTGCTGACCCGAATGATCAAGACGCAGTTGCTCATCTTCGTCGTGCTGACGTTGGTGGCGCTGGTGGTGCTGTCGCTGGGCTATCTCCGGCTGCCGACCTATGCCGGCATCGGCATGTACCGGCTCTACGCGGACCTGCCGAACTCGGCCGGCCTCTACAAGACCGCCAACGTCACCTTCCGCGGCACCACGGTAGGCAAGGTGATCGAGGTCGAGCCGACCGAGACCGGTGCCAGGGTCACGATGGACATCAACAACGACACCCAGGTGCCCATCGACGCCAGCGCCGATGTGCACTCGGTATCCGCTGTCGGTGAGCAGTTTCTCGATCTGGTCTCCCCCGATAATGTGCCGCAGCACTTCAAGGACGGGGACACGATCACCAAGGGCACCGTGCCCGCCGAGGTGGGACCCGCTCTGGATTCCGCGCAGCGCGGCCTGGCCGCTCTGCCGGAGGAGAAGATCGGTGTCCTGCTCGACGAGACCGCCAAGGCCGTCGGCGGGCTCGGCCCGTCCCTGCAGCGCCTCGTCGACGCGACGCAGAACCTCGCCGGTGATTTCCGGGAGAACCTGCCCGCGCTGACCGATGTCGTCGACAACTCGGCACCGATCATCGAGTCCCAGGTGAATTCGGGTGACGCCATCTCGCGGTGGGCGGCCAACCTGAACACCATCAGCGCGCAGACTGCGGAGAAGGATGCCGCGCTGCGCAGCGGGCTGCAGCAGGCGGCACCGACGGCCGATCAGCTCAACGCGGTCTTCGGTGACGTGCGCGAGTCGCTACCGCAGACGTTGGCCAATCTCGAGATCGTCCTCGACATGCTCAAGCGGTACAACAAGAACGTCGAGCAGGTGCTGGTGGTGCTCCCGCAGGGTGCCGCGATCGCCCAGACGGCGACGATCTTCGCTCCGGAAGGTCTGCTGCACTTCGGTCTGGGGATCAACTCGCCGCCGCCGTGCCTGACCGGCTTCCTGCCCGCATCGCAGTGGCGGTCACCGGCGGACACCAAGACCGAGCCGCTGCCGTCGGGGTTGTACTGCAAGATCCCGAAGGACGCACCCAATGCGGTGCGCGGCGCGCGTAACTACCCGTGTGTCGACGTCCCCGGCAAGCGTGCGGCGACCCCGCGGGAGTGCCGTGGCGAGGAGCCCTATGTGCCGCTGGGCACCAACCCCTGGTACGGCGATCCGAACCAGATCGTGGACTGCCCCGCTGCCGGCGCACGCTGCACCCGTCCGGTGAATCCCGGTCAGGTCATCCCGGCGCCGTCGATCAACAACGGTATGAACCCGCTACCGGCGAGCCAGTTGCCTCCGCCGCAGACCACGCTGCCGACCAGTGACCCGCTCACCCCGCCTGGCCAGGGCACCGTCACCTGCAGTGGACAGCAACCCAATCCGTGCATCTACACTCCGGCAGCAGGTCCTGCCGCGGTGTACAACCCGTCCAGCGGTGAAGTGGTCGGACCCGACGGCGTCAAGTACTCCGTCAACAACTCGAGCAATCCAGGAGATAACGGATGGAAGGAGATGCTGGCACCAGCCGGCTGAACCCCACCGACGAAGAAACCAAGGCCGCCGAGTCCGCGGCCGACACCGATGAGGACACGGTTACCGTCAAGGACACGGTCACCGATACGGACACCGACAGCGATATCGACACGGTCGCCGGCACCGGTGCTGATGCCGGTTCGGCCTCCGTTGCCGGACGGCTCGGCAACGGCTGGGTTGGCGCCATCGCGGTGGTCCTGATCGTCGTCGCCGCCGCCCTGACCGGGGTCGGTTATCTGTTGCTCCAGTGGAATGCGCGCAGCGACCAGATCGCGCGCGACGACGCGGTCGCCCTGCAGGCGGCCAAGGATTGCGTCATCGCCACCCAGGCGCCGGATCTGGCATCGATGGGCGCGGCGCAGGGCCGGATCGTCGACTGCTCGACCGGCGACTTCGGCGCGCAGGCCGTCTTCTACAGCTCGATGATGATGGAGGCCTATCAGGCCGCCAATGTGCAGGTCGAGGTCGCAGATCTGCGGGCGGCGGTGGAACGCCACCACGATGACGGGTCGGTCGACGTCCTGGTCGCCGTGCGGACCAAGGTCACCAACAGCGAAACCGCCGGCCAGGAGCAGGGGTATCGGCTACGGGTCACCATGCAGCGCGCCGACGGCACGTACAAGATCGCCAACCTCGTGCAGGTCACCACGTGACGGCAGTCCTCGACGACGCGGTCGAGCTGGACCCGGCACCGCAGGAGCCCGCGGCATCATGGGGGGCCCGGGCGGCCGCGTTCGGCATCGACGTCCTGTTCGGTGTGGTGCTGATCGTGATCCTGGCGATGCTGGCCTGGACCGCACCGTTCCTCGGCGCGCTGTGGTGGGTTTACACGGCGCTGGCGGTGCTGACCGGGTTGATCCTGATGGGCAACCGATGGGTGCTGCCGGTGCGCACCGGCTGGACCGCGGGCCGCGCCGTGACCGGGATCCGGGTGTTCCGTACGTCCGGCGACCAGAACCCGCCCGACACCGGCAGGCTGATGGTCCGCGATGTCGCCCATCTGCTCGACACCGTTCCGCTGTTGGCGGGGTGGTTGTGGCCGTTACTCGACCGTCGCCGCCGCACCTTCGCCGACCTGCTGCTGCGCACCGAGGTCCGCCGCGTGGGCGAGCCGGAGCGCGATGTGCGCAGACCGGTGGCGCTCGGCCTGATCGGCGTGGCGCTGGTCTGCGTCGGCGCGGCGACCGCGGGCTACCTCGTGGTGTACCGCGGTGACCGGGCGCTGGAGGATGCCCGCGGTCAGATCGCCGCTCAGGGCGCAGGCATCGTGGAGAAGATGCTGAGCTACAACCCCGATACCGTGGATCAGGATTTCGAGCGCGCCCGCGCGTTGGCCGCCGACAGCTACCGCCCACAGTTGATCGCACAGCAGGACGCATTGCGCAAGGCCCCGCTGGTGTCCAACGAGTACTGGTCGGTCAACAGCGCGGTCCTGGAGTCGCCTCCGCCGACGACGACCACCGCATCGATGTTGCTGGCCATGCAGGGCCAGCGCGGCAGCAATCCCGGTGCAATGCGATTCATCACCGCGACCGTGCGGGTCGATTTCGTCAAGTCCGGTGAGCAGTGGCAGGTGCAGAACCTGTCGGTGCTGACCCGGCCCCAGATGCAGGCGAGCGGCGGATGAGCCCGCGCCGCAAGGTCGATCCGGACCGGACCGAGTATTTCGTGGCGCCGGAGCGCAGGCCGCTGCGCTGGGGTCTGCCGTTGGTCAGCGGGCTTGTCTCGGTGCTGATGGCCGCCGCACTGGGCTTCGCCTCCTACCTGGTGGTCGGTCACGAGTCGGACCGCCAGACCGCCATCCGCGATGCCGACGCCCTCGGCTACGTCCGCGCGTTCATGACCTCGTACACGACGCTCGATCCGTTCAACGCCAACGACTATGCCGACCGGATCAAGGCCGAAGGCACCGGTGAGTTCGAGACCACCTTCACCGAAAAACAGAACGAGATCGTGCTGCAGGTGGCCCGCCTGGAGCCGACCACCGGCACGGTGTTGGAGGCGGGCGTCCAACGGTGGAACGATGACGGAAGCGCCGATGTTCTGGTGGCCACCAAGATGACCAGCACCACCCCCGACGGCAAACAGACCATCGAGACCGGAAGTCGTTGGTTGGCAACGGCGATCAAGGAAGGACAGCAGTGGAAGATCAGCCGACTGATTCAGGTGATCTGACCACCGGGTCCGAGAGCGGGACCGAACCGGACCCGCGGCCGAAGACCAAGTCGGAGCGCAAGCCGAAGCCCGGGCAGGACACCACGTCGGAAATCGAGGCGCATACCGAGGCGGCCGATGAGGCGTCCGACACCGAAACCGACTCAGGCACCGAGACCGACACCGAGACCGACACCGAGACCGACGCGCAGGCCGAACCGGTGAAGGTGGCGCACCGTCCGCCGGGTCGACGCGTCAAGATCCTGGCGGCCGTCGGGGCCATCGCCGTCGTCGCGGCCGCCGCATTCGCCGGAGCCACCGCCGCGCCCTATCTGGTCGACCGGGCGCAGGTGCAGGTCAAACTGGATATCGCGGGCACCGCCGCCGATGCCATCAGCACCCTGTGGACCTATACCCCCGACGATATGGAGGCGTTACCGGACCGCGCCGCGAAGTATCTGGGCGGGGATTTCCAGGTCGAATACCGCAAGTACATCGACGCGATCGCCGCGCCGAACAAGCAGGCACAGGTGTCGAACAACACGCAGGTGCTCGGTGCCGCGGTCGAATCGATGGACGCGAACAACGCCTCGGCGATCGTCTACACCAATTCGGTGGCCACCAGCCCGGTGACCAAGAACATCCCGTCCCTGCGCTACCTGTCCTACCGACTGATCATGGAGAAGCACGGCACCCGCTGGCTCATCACGCAGATGGACGCCATCACCTCGCTGGACCTCACCCCCCGGCTGTGACTTCCGGGCAGTAACGTCCGCACATGGAATCACCGGTATCGCAGCGCCGCACGGTCATCGTGCTGTTGTTGCTGACGTTCTCGACCGGGCTGGTCGATGCGGTCAGTGTGTTGGTCCTGGGACATGTGTTCGTCGCCAACATGACCGGCAACGTCATCTTCCTGGGATTCTGGTTCGTCCCGCATTCCGGTGTCGACGTGGCAGCGGCATTGGTCGCCTTCCTGAGCTTCGTCGTGGGCACGATGGTGGGCGGTCGGATGGTCCGCCACCTCGGCACGGTGCGCAGATGGATGTCGGCGGCGTTGACCGTCGAGGTGCTGGCGTTGACGACGCTCGCCGCCCTGGCCGGGACCGGTGTGCTGCGCTACCACGACGACACGAAGTTGATCCTCATTGCCGGGCTGGCCGTCACCTTCGGGATCCAGAACGCCGCGGCCCGGCAGTTCGGCATCGCCGAACTGTCCACCACGGTGCTCACTCAGACGATCGTGGGCATCGGCTTCGACAGCAGGCTCGCGGGCGGCACCGGCCAACGCGAGAAACTGCGCTACACGGTGGTCCTGACGATGTGTGCCGGCGCGGCCCTGGGCGCCACCTTGACGCTCTACGTCGTCGCACCTGTCATCGGTCTGGCGGCGGTCATGGTCGCGACGGCCGGTCTGGTCTTCGCGCTCGGGCCGGATGTGCGGCAGCCCGGCTAGTCTGAGCCCATGCCCACAGTTCTGGTCACCGGAGCCGGCCGAGGAATCGGCCGCGTGATTGCCGAGCAGTTGGCCGTCGCGGGATGGGACGTCATCGCCGGCGTGCGCAATACCGTCGACGGCGCGATGCTGACGGCCACCCATCCGCAGCGCATCTCATCGGTGATCCTCGATATCACCGACGCCGAGCACATCGCCGCCCTGGACGCCGCCCTGCCCGCCCGGCTGGACGCGGTCGTCAACAATGCCGGCATCGTCGTCGCCGGACCGGTGGAGACCGTGACCGCCGACCAGTGGCGTAAACAGCTGGAGGTCAACGTCATCGGGCAGCTAGCGGTGACGCAGGCCGTGCTGCCGAGGCTGCGCGGCAGTCAGGGCAGGGTGCTGTTCATCTCCAGCGTGAACGGCCGGCTGTCCACACCGATGGTCGGCGCCTACGCCGCCTCCAAGTTCGCGCTCGAGGCGGCCGCCGATGCGCTGCGAATGGAGTTGCGGCCGTGGAGTATCCCGGTCGTACTGATCGAACCGGCCCAGACCGACACCGACATGTGGCGCCGTGCGCCGGTAATGGTCGACGATGCGGAAGCGGCGCTGTCGCCGGAGCACCGGGCGCTCTATGCCCGGCACATCTCCGGTATGCGTAAGTCGATACCGGTGTCCCAGCGGATGGCGGTGAATCCGAAGCGCGTGGCCGGCGTCGTGATCAAGGCGCTCACCGAAAAGCGGCCTCGCGCACGCTATGCCGTAGGGGCCGGCCCGAAGTTGCAACTGGCTTTGCTGACACGGCTGCCGGCAACCGTCCGAGACCGCCTGCTGCGCAGCGTGATGCGCCAACCCTGATGGTTTCCTGAGCAAAAGCTTCAGACCGCACGTGAGGCGATGCTAAGTTCCTGCCCAGAACTCGTCGGGGAGGCATGGGATAGATGGCTGGCAAGCACCGCAGGACCGCACAGCGCGCCAAGCGGGTGGCAATGGTCACGGCGGCAACGGCGACGGCAACGGCGATGACGGTGGGGGCGGCCGCGCCGGCCCCGCTGCCCCGCCCCGAGGAGCACTACCTGCGGGTGGTGGAGCAACCGGTCGATCTGACCGCCGGAGTGAGTCCGTTCGGCCCGCCGGGCAGCCTGCCGGATGTCACCGGCGGCGCGGGCCGGGCCGGCTATGACTCGCTGCAGGCGTTCATCGAGGCCTACGAACGGGCCATCGCCGGTATCAACATCGGCGGCGGGTTCGGGCTGAACATCGAGGATCTACTGAGCAAGATCCCGCTCGCGTTCCTCGACGACATCCTCGGTGCGGTGCCGATCGGGCTCGAACCGGTGCTGGCACCGATCCTCGGTGCGGCCACCCCGCTGTTGATCGGCATCCTGGACCTGCTGAACATCACCGATGCGCAGGGCAACATCACGCTCTCCGCGCTACTGGGGCTGGTCGGACTGGACCTGTCGGCGCCGTTGAACCTGGCCGCTCTGAACATCCCCGGGGTCAACATCATCACCCCGGGTGAGCCGTTCACCCTGCTCAAGGCGTTGGCCGGGCTCGATCTCGGGTGGACCCCCGGAACGGCGAATGCCGTTGCCGATGCCATCAATTCGACCTCCTACCTGCAGGTCGGGGTGGAGACCCTGCTGGACTCCGTCCTGGGCCTTGCCGGTGCCGCCGTCGGGCAGATACCGCTGCTGGGACCGTTGCTAGAGGGAGTGACGGGCATCCTCATCGGCATCGACCTGCCGGACCTGAGTCTGATGGACGTGCGGATCCCGATCGTCATCGGCTACGGCTTCGGGGCGATGGCCGCGGGTTCGGCCTACCAGCAGGTGCTGGCCGACCTGGCCAACCAACCCCGGGTGGGTGGCGGTGGCGGGCCGCTGGGCAGCCTCACGCTGTTGCCGATGATCCTGGCCAACAATGTCGGTCGCGCAAACGGCGGCATGCTCGCCAGGTTCTACCCGTTGTTCGATCTGCTGGGCATCGACGTCCGCACACCCGATGTGGCCGCGACCAACGAGGGCGTAGGAATTCCGGTCCTGGGAACCGGGATCGAGCTCGGTGCGGCCAACCTGGTGCCGATCAAGATCGATGCCACCGTGCAGTACCAGCCCTTCTCCGACTTCGCGGCCTGGCCGAATCCGGTGTCGCTGTTCAACAATCTGCTGGCCGGCACCATCGGTGCGTCCTACATCCTGCGCGGGGTCGATCTCGACAGCGCGCTGGACCAGATCCTCGGTGAGGTCGGCGATACCGTCGCCGGCGCGCTCGATCTGGGCAGCCCGCTGGACATCAACATCTATCTGACCCTGGCGACCAGGACGTTGCCGCTGCTGGAGCCGCTGTATCTGATCGGCGATGTGCTCAACACCGTCAGTTTCGGCACCCTTGGCACGGTCGCCTACCGCCTGGCCAATGCGCTGTCACCGGCGTTGACCAGTCTGGTCAACCTGGGATACACCGATGTCGTACGCAATGCCGACGGCACCTGGACCAGGACCCTGGACGAAGCGGGCAGTGCGACACCGTTCATGTCCTTCCCGACGGTGGACTGGGGCCAAGCCATGAACGACGTGTTCACGTCGTTGGTCAACGGTTTCCAGAAGGAGTTCTTCAGCGCCAACCCCACCGCAGCACCGCCCAACGTCCTGGAGAACCTGGGCAAGCTGATCCAAACCCTCACCGGCGGGCTCAATCTCGGCGGACTGCAGGCCGGCATCGACGCCCTGCTCGCCTCCGCGCAACCGGCCGGCCAGTCGGCCGATGCGCAGCGTGAGACGGACGCCGGGCCTGGCGCCCTTCCCGACACCGATCCGTCGTTGGTGACGTTGTCGGTGGATACCGGCGCGGCGGAGTCCGCCGGCAAGCATGCCGCCGATCCCGGCGCGCCGATTCCCGAGGATTCGGGTACCGAGCCCAAACATGCTGCAACAGAGGGCGAATCGGTCGACACCGAGGTGTTGACTGATGACGAGGTCACCGATGGCACCGATGAGGTGACCGAAGAGGTGAGTGAAGAGGAAGTCGCCGAAGACGAGGTGATCGAGGACGTCACCGACGAGGAGGTGACCGAGGACGAGGTGACCGACGACGAGGCCACCCAAGACACCGAAGACGATACCGACGATCGGGAGATCGGTGCGCAGGACGAGCGGAAGTCGGCCGTCGAGGCGGATTCCGACGAGGGATCGGTCAGCCCGTTCGGTGGCCGCCGGAGCGCCTCGTCCGGCGTGACCACCGATCGCACGGCCACCGATGGCACGGCCACTGCGCCCGATGCGGATGCGAAGGGCGGCAACGCCGACCGTGATTCCGACCGCGCGGGTACGGGTTCGTCGGACAGCGCCGCGGCGGCCTAGCTGTCAGTACACCTGGCCCGGGATCGCTCGGCCGCGCGGATGCGCCCTCAGTTGAAGGCCAACCAGCTCGGCAGGGCGCGCTCCTTGGAGTCGCAGAGCACCTGTTGGGTGTCACACGATCCCTTGGGCACACCGGCGCCGGCCCACATGCCACCGGTGTCGCGGCGCAGCACGATCGCCGACGAGCCGCCGCCGTCCAGCAGAATGGCGGTATCAGATCCCAGGCCGCGGAACAGATCCTGGATCTGATCGGGGGTGTAGCTCCCGCCCTGGAAAACGTAGAACTCGTCGCGGTCGCGGACGTAGCCCAACGCGGTGCGGGCTGCCGACGGCCCGGGATCGTTCATCTGACCGGTGTCGCCGGGTGCCAGCAGCCCGAGGCCCGCGACGGCGACGAAGCGGGTGCCCTTGCTGATCAGATCGGTGATGACCGGGGTGGCCGCATCGAAATCGTCGGCCGAACGAGGCATCACCATGAACGGGGTGCCCGAGGTCGGCAGGATCATGGTGGCAAGGGGCGTCCAGATCTCGTTACCCCCGGACAGGCCCTGTTTGCCTGCGTAGGCCAGGGTGCCGGTCAGCGGTACGTTGAGCTTGCCGAGTCCGCGGGTGTTGTCGACATAGGCGCCCAGCGGCGAACTGCATCCGGTCGTCTTCCATGACCCGCCTTGCTGCCCGCGGATATCGAAGAAGTTGGCGTTCACCGCGATCGTGGGCTGGCCGAGCGCCTGCCACGCGGCAATCGGGGTATAGATCTCGGAGGCCTGGACCAGGCCCTCACCGGTACGGGCGCCCGGAGTGCGTTCGCAGCGCGCCTGATAGCCGTTGTGGGTGTCCACCAGGAGCCGAGGCGCCAACCGCTGCGAGGCGCCCTTGATGACCATCACGCGCCCGCCATTGCCCGCTTCATACCAACGACCGCCGGCGTCGAGCATCGGTGCGGGATACCCGCCGCCGAAGTTGTACACCAGATAGGAGCCCTTGGTGTTGGCGATTGCGGCGGCCAGCAAACTGCGGCCATCGGCCGCCGACGCGGTCGGCGCCCCGGTGCACGTTGCCACCGCCGCACCGACCGCGAGTGCGGCGGTACCAGCGAGGAAACGCCGGAGGCGGGCGGCAACGGTGGGCACGGTCATTCCTTCTGAAGCGGGACGCAGACGATCACTTTCAATCACAGCAGCAACGCTGTCAACTTTCGTCACAACCGCATCACGGTTGCGCATCGGGTTATCCGCTTGAGTGTCAGTGGCTTTGGGTACTCCTGGGCGCATCAGTCAACAGGCTGTGCCACGCGAGCTAGGAGCAGCAATGATCGGAACAATCCTCGGCGCCCTCATCGTCGGACTGATCGTCGGAGCGTTGGCGCGCCTGATCATGCCGGGAAAGCAGAACATCGGAATCCTGATGACCATCCTGCTCGGCGCCGCAGGTTCGCTCATCGGCAGCTGGGCGACCTACCAAATCGGCTACGCCAACTCCAATGGCGGCTTTGCCATCATCCCGTTCCTGGTCGGCATCGCGGTGGCGATCGTGTTGGTCGCCATCTACGTCGGCGCCACCGGGCGGCGCGGCACGACCGTCAGGTAGGCGGGGTCAGGCGGTAGATCGCGTCGGCGTAGTCATCGGTGATATACACCGAGCCATCGGGGCCGGTAACTGCGGCGACCGGTCTGCCCCACCGCGACCCGTCGGGTTCCTGGAACCCGCCGACCAAGGTCTGCTGATCGCCGAGTTCCCCGTCACGCCAGGCGAAGTAGGACACCTCGGGGGGCTGCGGATTCTGCCGGTTCCACGAACCGTGCACACCGATCAGTGCGCCACTGTCATAGGGTCGGGGCAGTTGGCCGGTGGTGAAGCTCAGCC
This sequence comes from Mycobacterium sp. VKM Ac-1816D, assembly GCF_000416385.1. Classification (NCBI taxonomy): domain Bacteria; kingdom Bacillati; phylum Actinomycetota; class Actinomycetes; order Mycobacteriales; family Mycobacteriaceae; genus Mycobacterium; species Mycobacterium sp. VKM Ac-1816D. The sequence goes on along the minus strand of NZ_AOHQ01000142.1, from coordinate 133,061 downwards.
CCAGCGGCGCCGAGTGCGCCGCGAGGCTCTGCTCGATGGGCGGCAGCACGGCGCAATCCAGCCGGGCGCCGTCGGGGTTGGTCTGCACATCGCGGATCAGCGGCAGGTTCGCCGGACCACCATCGGGATTGCAGTAGGGCCAACCCAGTTCGCGCCCGGGGGTCAGCTTCGCGACGGACTCCGGCGGGTTGTCATCGACGTAGGCGGGATCGACCTGCCCGGTCGATGGATCGGCGATGTTGTCGCGATTGTTCACCGCGGTCCACACGGCGCCGTCGGGTGCGATGGCCAGCCCGGTCCCATTGCGGACACCCGTCGAAAAGGGCTGGGCCACACCGCCCTCGGATCCAACGCGCATGATCGTCGCTCGCGGGGGTGTCGCGGTGCGGTCCTGCTCGGAGATGTTGCCGGTGGACCCGATCGAGAAGTACACCGCACCGTCCGGTCCCACCGCGACGCTCTTGAGGGCATGGGAGTAGGCACCCCGCAGGTCCGGGCTGCGCGCATCAGGCAGGTCCTCGACGACCGCGCGCGGCTCGGCGGCTGCGCCCTCGCCGCGCGGCTCGGCGGCTGCGCCCTCGCGGTAGGCGTATGAGCTGACCCGGTTGCTCTCCGCGATGTACAACCGGTCCGCGGCGAAGGTGATCCCGTGCGGTTGGGTGAGCCCGTCGAGCAACACGGTCGACTTGCCGTCCCTCATCGAAAGCACCTGTCCGGTACTGGGAATGGAGACAAGCAGTGCGTCATCGGGTGCCCAGGTCATCAATCGGGGCTTGTCCGTGCGTGCCCAGACCGACAGTGTCCACCCCGCCGGGACCATCGCCCGGCGGGGCTCGTCGAACGGTGCGGCACGCATCCCGTCGGGCACCCCGACCGCCACCTCGGCCAGTTCCGCGGAGCGCGGTGCCGACGGCGGTGCGCCCGAGGCGGTCGCAGCGGCGGTGCCCGACTGCGCGGTGGTGGGTCCGTTATCGGTCGAGCACCCGGCGACCAGCGCGACCCCCATCAGGGCGCAGGTGATCCGATGGCTAACCTGCCAGACCGGCATGCATCTCCCAGAGCAGTATCTCCGACGGTTCGGAGGCGGTGACCCGCTGGCCACCGGTCGCGGTGAGCCGGGCGGCATCGCCGTGGCCCAGTTCGCCGGCGCCCTCGAGGGTGACGGCACCGCGCGGCACGAACAGATGCAGGTAGGGCGCCTGCGGCAGCTGCACCGTTTCACCGGCCTGCAGTCGGGCGCCGTGTAGTGCGGCGTACTTGTTGCCGATCGTGATGGCGGACCGGTCGCGGTGCTCGGGCATCCCGGAGGCGATGGTGACCAGCCCACCGCGCAGGAGTTCGTCGTCGATCTCCAGCTGTTGGTAACCCGGATCACGGCCGGACTCGTCGGGAATCACCCACATCTGCACGAAGTGCACCGGCTCGCTGTGGGTTTCGCTACCGGTCAGCCGCCACGAGTCGTTCTTCTCCGAGTGCAGGATGCCGCGTCCGGCCGACATGCGTTGTGCCAGGCCTGGATAGATGACACCGGAGTTACCGGTCGAGTCCTGGTGGACCAACGAACCCTGCATGACCCAGGTGACGATCTCCATGTCCCGGTGCGGGTGGGTGTCGAATCCCTGCGCGGGGGCGACACGGTCGTCGTTGTTCACCAACAGCAATCCGAAATGGGTGTTGGCCGGGTCGTAATGGTCACCGAACGAGAACGAGTGTTTGGAGTCCAGCCACGAGATCTTCGTCGCGGCGCGGTCGGCGGCGGGCCGGATCTCCACGGATGCGGTGCGGGTCATCGATGCTCCTCGATTTCACATGCCAGCCTAGGTGGCGGCTATGGACAGCACAACTTAGATGATGTGTCATGTATTCCATGTGGTTGAACGCGCGGGAGCAGACGATGTGGCGCAGCTACCTGGAGATGACCGGCCTGCTGCAGACCGCGATGAACCGGCAACTGCAGCGGGACTGCGGCCTGTCGTTGGCCGACTACGACGTGCTGGTGGCCCTCGACGAGGCGCCGGGCTGCCGGATCGCCGATCTGGGCGCCCGGCTGGGCTGGGAGCAGAGTCGGGTGTCCCATCAACTCGCCAGGATGCGGGCTCGCGGACTGGTCGAGCGGCGCGGCGCCGACGATGACCGACGCGCCGCCGTGGTCGATCTGACAGCCGACGGTAGGGCGGCGCTGCAGGCCGCCGCACCGGCGCATGCCACCCTGGTGCGTGCGGTGGTGTTCGACGGGATGACCGAGTCGCAGGCCCGCGCGGTGCAACAGTGGCTGTCCACGGTCCTGAGGCGGCTGCGCTGAACGACAGCGGGCGATCCGGCGGTGGTCCTGGCTACCATCGGTCCATGAGCCCGGCCGACGAGGACTACCCCGGCGCGCCGGACTTCGACGACATCTTCGACGATGTCGAGGAGATCCCGCCGCGCCCGAGCAAGCGCGGACCGGTGGCGATCTTCCTGCTCGGGTGGCTGTGCCTACCCTTCTTCGTCTACCTCCTCGGCGAATTGCACAGCCCGTTCTACGAGATGGCCTGTGTGGCGATGCTCGCCTTCGTCGCGTTGTTCATCTGGGCCATGATCCGGGTGGTGCGGACCTTCTGAGGTTGGAGATTCTCGGTCGGCCTCAACCCACCGGTCGGGAGGCCTTAGTCTGTCGACGTGGATATCAATGGAGCTAGCGCAATCGTCACCGGTGGCGCGTCGGGTATCGGCGCCGCCTCCGCACGTCAGCTGGCGGACCGGGGTGCCCGGGTCGTCGTCGCGGATCTCAACGCCGAACGCGGTGAGGCCCTCGCCAAGGAGATCGGCGGTGTGTTCGTCACCGTCGACGTGACCAAGACCGACCAGATCCTGGACGCGGTCAACACCGCCATCGACCTGGGCCCGCTGCGTGCCCTGGTCAACTCGGCCGGTATCGGCTGGGCGCAGCGGACCATCGGCAAGGACGGCGAGTTCGACTCGGCGCACAACCTGGACGCCTACAAGAAGGTGCTGGAGATCAACCTGGTCGGCACCTTCGACTGCATCCGGTTGGCCGCGACCGCGATGAGCCGCAACGAGTTCACCGAGACCGGTGAGCGCGGCGCCATCGTGAACCTGACCAGCGTGGCGGCCTTCGACGGCCAGATCGGCCAGGCGGCCTACTCGTCGTCCAAGGGCGGCGTTGTCGGCCTGACCCTGCCGGTCGCCCGGGATCTGTCCGCCGCGGGCATCCGCGTCAACACGGTCGCACCTGGCCTGATCGACACGCCGATCTACGGTGAGGGCGAGGCGTCGGAGGCGTTCAAGGCCAAGCTGGGGCAGTCGGTGCTCTTCCCGCATCGTCTCGGCAAGCCCGAGGAACTGGCCTCCATGGTCATCGAGTTGATCACCAACTCCTACATGAACGCCGAGGTCGTCCGCGTCGACGGCGGCATCCGGATGCCACCGAAGTAGTCCCGGTAGTAGTCCCGGTACCGAACGGAAGCCCTCGCACCATACGGTGCGGGGGCTTCTTGTATTCCGAGACGGGGCGGTGTGGCGTCGCTCAGTCGAGCAAGCCGATCGCGTGCTGGAACACCAGCCGCGCATGCAGTTCGAACAACTCGACGAAGCGCTGAGCGTTTCCGTCGATCTCGTTGGCGATGAACAGGCCGTCGGCGCCGGCGATCAGATAGGTGGTCAGTGCCTCGACCTTGTCGTCGGCGAGCCCCGGTGCGACCGCGCGGATGATGTTGGCGAACTGGTCGAATGCGTCGGCGCGACTCTGCAGGAACTTCGTCTTGGCGTGCCGCTCGGCCGGACGGCGGTCGAGAGCGAGCTTGAGTCCGAGGCGCAGGAAGTCCGGCTCCTCTTGGAGCGCCTTGGCGACCTGGAGCCCGATGTGGCCGGCCCAACTGTCGGCATCGCCACCGGTGGGCAGGCGCAGCGCACCGGCCCACCGCTGGTAGCTGCGGTCGATCACCGCGGCGATCAGATCGTCCTTGTCGGTGAAATGCCAATAGATCGATGTCGGCGGTAGTCCGCTGGCCTTGCTGACCGCCGAGATCGTGGTCCCGTCATAACCGCGTTCGGTGGCGACCGCGGTGGCGGCGCCCAGGATGCGCTCCCGGGAACGGTCGCCGTTCGCGCGGGTGCGACGCGCCCGCTGCCGGGATGCCGGTGCCTGCTCGCGGTCGGTCGCCTCGTGGTCGGTCACGTGATCAACGATCTCACGTAGGCAAATCCTCCTGCCGCCGTTAATGTATATATCACTACATTAAATGAAGGGCGGGCAGCCGTGACCACTGCATATCAGGGGCCCAATCGCAGGACATTTCTCGCCATGGCGGGTGTGTCCGTCGCCGCGGCCGCCGCCGGGTGTGCCGCGAAACCGGCTGTCACGCCGGCGACCCCGAAGACCGGTCTGCCGTCCGCGGCCAGACACAACATCGTCTTCGTGTTCACCGATCAGGAGCGCTACTTCGACGAGTGGCCGTCCGGGATGTCACTTCCGGGCCGGGAACGCCTGCGCGCGGACGGTGTCACGTTCACGCAGCACTATTGCCCGGCCGTCATGTGCACGAGCTCCCGTGCGGTCATCCTGACCGGGCTGCAGACACCGGACAACAGGATGTTCGAAAACGTCGACATGCCCTACGTCGACTCGATGAGCACCGACATCCCGACCATGGGCGACATGCTGCGCAAGGCCGGTTACTACACCGCCTACAAGGGCAAGTGGCATCTCAACAGTGCCTTCGAGACCGAGCAGCCCGACCGTCTGTTCACCGAGGAGATGGAGGCCTATGGGTTCTCCGACTACGTCTGGCCGGGCGACGTGCTGACCCACACCCTGGGCGGGTACCACTACGACAACATGATCGGCGGTAGCGCGGTGTCGTGGCTGCGCGATCAGGGCCGCACGCTTGCCGACGAGAACACGCCGTGGGCGTTGTTCGTCAGCCTGGTCAACCCGCACGACATCATGTACTTCAACACCGATGCTCCTGGGCAGAACGTCCAGGACAACGGCCGGTTGTTGATGGAGGCCGCCCGGGCGCCGGAGAACGAGCTCTATGCCAAGGGCTGGTATACCGCGCTGCCCACCAGCCTGACCCAACCGATGAATGAGCCGGGGCGGCCCGCTGCACATGGTGAGTATCTCAAGGCGTGGGGCTACGCACTGGGCACCATCCCGCCAGAGGAGGAGCGCTGGCGCCGGTTCTCCGACTTCTACCTCAACAGCATCCGGAGTGTGGATCAGCAGCTGCAGATGCTGCTCGGTGAGTTGGACAACCTGAAGCTGACCGACAACACCATCGTCGTGTTCACCAGTGACCACGGTGAGATGGGCGGTGCCCACGGCCTGCGCGGCAAAGGGCCGTTCGCCTACCAGGAGGCCATCCACCTGCCTTTGCATATCGTGCACCCGGATGTAGCTGGGGGGCAAGATGTTTCATCGCTGACCGGTCATATCGACCTGGCGCCGAGTCTGCTTTCCTTCGCCGGGGTTGCGGCGGGTAACCTCGGTGAGGTGGCGGGCCGGGACCTGCCTGGCCGGGATTTCAGTGCGGCACTGGGCAATCCGCAGGCCGCCGACGAACACACGGTGCGCGAGGCTGTGCTGTTCACCTATAGCGGGCTGGCCACCAACGACAGCGAGGCCATCCGGATCGTCGCCGACGCCAAGGCTGTCGGAAAGAATCCCAAGCAGGCGATGGCCGCGGCGGGCTACCGGCCGGACCTGAGCAAGCGGGGCAGCCTACGGACAATGTTCGACGGGCGGTACAAGTTCACCCGCTACTTCGCGCCCACCCAGCGCAACCGGCCGCAGAACCTCGACGAGTTGTACAAGTTCAACGACGTCGAACTGTTCGATCTTCAGGAGGATCCTCGTGAGATGACGAACCTGGCGGCCACCAAGGGCGAGAACGCCGAGGTGGTGATGGCGTCGAGCGCCAAACTCGAGGCGCTGATCAAACAGGAGATCGGCGTCGACGACGGTCGCGAGATGCCGCATTTCGACCATATCGACTGGACGATCGACCGCCTCGACCTTTGATCGCCCGGCTTACCGCCAGTCGGCTTCCCCGGGGCGGATGGCATCGCGCGCCTTCGCGCCGACGGCCATTGTCATCGGGCCTCTCTGCGGATGCGAAGGGCGCAGACGATAGATGGCCTAATTGGCAGTAACAGTTAAATTTGCTTAATCAGTAACTTGAGAGATCTATCAGCAAACTTTCGGACCTAGCGATACGCGAACAAGTGAACGTCGAAAAATTCCTAACAGGGCAGATCAATAGGCAGAAAGGCGCCGGCACTCATGTGTACAGTCACCCCGGAACGACCAATTCATCAAACAATCGGGGGTGCTGTCAGTGAAGACGTCACGGCGGTCAAAAGGTAGCCACAAAGTGAGGAAATCGTTGCTGGGTATGGCCACGGCGACGACCGTGCTGGTCACGACGGCGACGGTTGCGACTGCGACGGCGACCGCGGCGGTGGTACCGACACCGCCCGCGCTGCCGGCGCAGGAACAACAGCTGGTCGAGCAGCGCAATGTCGGTCTCGCTGCGGCAAGCTCGCCGTACGAGCAACTGCAGCACGTGGTGAACACCCTGCTCCCGGCGCTGGTGAACACCTTCGGCGCGCAACCCCGCGTCACGCTCGACACGCTGCTGGCGCAGGTGCCCGACAGCCTGCTCACCGATCTGATCAACGCCAACGGTGGCACCGTCAACGTGAACACCCTGCTGACAACCCTCGGGCTCAACGATCCCGGTTCGGGTCTGAACGCCGCCGTCACCGCGGCCATCAGCTCGGCGTTGACCGACTTCCTCAGCTCGGCGACCACCGGCGAGAATGCCGCGGCCTTGCAGGCCCAACTGAGGACTGCGATCGCCGCGGCGGTCGACGCCCAGCTGCGCGCGGTCAGTGTGTCGGTGCGGCCGGTGAGCTGGTTGCCCGCCGTCACCATCCGTCTGGTCGACGTCGTGGGCTCGGACGGGGTCACCAACATCGCCAACGGTGTGGCGGGATCCGTCGCCGGCAGCATCATGAACAACCTGACCACCATCCTGCCGACGGCCGACGAACTGACCGCCGAGCTGACCCCGCTGCTGCCGGACCTCTTGACCACGTTGTTCAACGCCGCCGACCTGGCCGATGCCCAGGGCAACTTCCAGCTCGGCAATCTGCTGGACCTGGTGGGCCTGAACCTGAGCAGCCTCGCCGACAGCGGCGCGTTGACCATGACCACCGCCGGTCCGCTGTTCACCATGGCGCGACTGCTCGCCGGCGTCGACCTGGGCTGGGTTCCCGGCACCCAGTCCGCGATCGTCGATTCGGTCAACAGCACGGGCTATCTCGATCTGGGCACCTCGACGCTGAAGACCAATCTCGCTGCGGCGCTGGCCGATGCATTGGCCGACGGGTCGCTGGCCGCCGACCTGGGGACCGTCCTGACGCCGGCCCTCAACGGTATCGTCGCGCAGATCGTCAGCAATGCGACCGAGACGGTGGAAGCCGACCTGACCGACAGCATCCGGAGCGCGCTGAGCGGCCTGAACTTCCGGGTGTCGGGGGTCAATGTCCCGGTCGGCAATCTGCTCTTCGGCGCGTTGCAGCCGTTGATCGGCAATCTCGCCGACAACCTGAGCGGCCAATTGCAGGGCAACGTGTCCGATCTGGTGGGCGGTCTGGTCGAAAGCGGCACGGGCAGCATCGGCGACGCCCTCAACCAGGCCGTCGACGGTGCCATCGGCGCCATTCCGGATCAGGACATCGCGTCGGTCCGCATCCCGATCATCATCGGCACCGGCATGGGCGCCTTCTCCGCGGGCGCAGCCTACCGAGACGTGCTGGCGCAGCTGTCGGCCCAGCCCGGTGGGATCGATTACGTCGGCACCAATCCGTTGCTCGGTAGCCTCACCATCCTGCCGGCGATCCTGCTCAACAATGCCGGCCGCGCCAACGGCGGCATCATGGCCCGATTCGCCGACCTGTTCCAGCTGCTCGGAATCGACGGGATCACCCCGGATGTCGCGATCGGCAGCAGTGGCGGTACGCCGATCGGTGACACCGGTCTGTCCCTTGGCGGCGCGAACCTGGTGCCGGTCAAGGTCGATGCCACCGTGCAGTACCAGCTGATGTCCGACTTCGCGGCATGGGCGAATCCGCTGACATTGCTGAACAATCTGGCAGCGGGTGCGTTGCCGACGTACATGCTGCGGGGGATCGACGCGGGTGCGGCCGTCGGGCAGTTGACCGATGCGCTGGAGGCGCTGGTCGGCGATCTGGCGGATCAGAAATCCCCGAACACCAATATCTATCTGACGGTGCGGTCCAACACGTTGCCGATGCTGGAGCCGCTGTATCTGGTCGGCGATGTGCTGCGGCTGGTCGGGCTGGCGCCGGTGGCCAACATCGTCAACGGGCTGGCGAACGCACTGTCCCCGGCATTGACGAGTCTGGTCAATCTCGGCTATTCCGATGCGTTCTTCAACGAGGAGACCGGTGCCTACGAGCGCACGTTGGATGCCGCGGCCACCCCGGTGCGGTTCGGCACCATGCCCAACGTCGACTGGAACCAGGTGTTGCCCAATGTGCTGCGCCAGTTCGCCGGCGGCTTCCAGACCGCGGTGACGACCGATAACAACACCGCGCCCAATGCGCTGTCGGGCATCGGCGATCTGCTCAGCGGCAACGTCGACAAGGTGCTCGGCGGGCTGCTCGATATGCCGGGATCCGACGCCGGCAGCAGCCTCGCCGGTGACGAGTCCACCGGCGATGAGTCCGCCAATGACACCGTCGTCGGGGCGGAAGGCGAGCAGCAGGGTGCCGCACTCCAGCGCAGTCGCGGCGCCGAAGCGCAGGTTGTCGAGGAGCAGCCGGCCGCGCCGGCGCCCGAGCAGCCCGCGGAGCAGATCGCGGAGACCGTCGATGACGATGTCATCATCCCGTTGACCACGGCGCAGCGGCGTGCCGCGGAGCGCGAGGCTGCCAAGGAGGCCAAGGCAGAGGCCGAAGCGGAGTCCGCGGCGCAGGCCAGGGACGAGCTGAGCGTGCGTCCGAAGGACAATGACGGCGCTACGGGCGATGACGATTCGGCAACCGGCGGATCGGCCGACGATTCCGGTGGCGGCGGACAGAACGCGGCCTGAGTGACACGACGAGAACCGCCCACTCCCGAACCGGGAGTGGGCGGCTTGTGTGTGTTGTGTTTACCAGTCGGACTCGTCGAAGCGGATGACGCCGCGAATGTTGTTGCCGTCCAACATGTCCTGATAGCCGGTGTTGATATCTTCCAGCTTGTAGGTGCGGGTGATCATATCGTCGATGTTGAGCAGGCCCGACTTGTACAGTGCGGCCAGGCGCGGGGTCTCCACATGTGAGCTTCCGCCGCCGAAGATGTTGCCCTTCAACGTCTTCTGCAACATGGTGAACAGGAACAGGTTGAGCTTGACGTCGGCGTCCATCATCGAACCCATCCCGGTCACCACACAGGTGCCGGTCTTCGCGGTGAGGATCATCGCCTCTTCGATGTACTCGCCCTTCATCTCGCCGACGGCGATGATCACCTTGTCGGCCATCAGACCGTAGGTCGCGTCGATCACCGGTCCGATGGCCTCGGCCATCGACGGATAGACGTGGGTGGCACCGAATTTGATCGCCTGGTCGCGTTTCCACTCGTTGGGATCGATCGCGATGACCTGCTTGGCGCCGGAGATCACCGCGCCCTGCAGCGCGCTCATGCCGATGCCGCCGACGCCGACGATGATGACGGTCTCGCCGGGCTTCACCTCGGCGACATTGGTGGCCGATCCGAAGCCGGTCGGCACCGCGCAGCCCATGATGGCCGCCGTCTCGAACGGGATGTCGTCGTCGATCTTGACGACCGAGTCCTTGTGCACGGTCATATAGGGAGCGAAGGTGCCCAGCAGGTTCATCGGCGAGACCTCGCGGCCGCCGGCGTGGATGCGGCTGGTGCCGTCGGCGATAGCCTTGCCGCCCAGCAGCACTGCCCCGCGGTCACACAGTGAGCGGAAACCCTTCAGGCACGGCGGACACTGACCGCAGGCCGGGATGAACGCCAGGATGACATGGTCGCCCTCGGCGATACCGGTGACATTCTTGCCGACCTTGGTGACGACGCCCGCGCCCTCGTGCCCGCCGAGCGCCGGCAGTCCGATCGGGGTCGCCCCGGTGGTGATGTGGTAGTCGGAGTGGCACATACCCGCCGCGTGCATACGGATCTGAACCTCGTCGGCGACCGGATCTCCGAGATCGATCTCGTCGACCGTGAACGGCGAATTGAGCTCCCAGAGCAGGGCACCTTTGGTCTTCATGGTCAGCAATAGTAGAACACGTTCCAAATTGATGTCTTGCATGGCTCTGAACTGCTAATTCGATTGCTTTGACATGTCGTCATGGGGGCGCTGCGATGAATTCGGCTGCGCATACCAGTCGATATCGGCATGACTGAGATCACCGCACGCATCGTCCCCAATCTCTGGTTCGACCGCGAAGCCGAAGAGGCGGCCGCGCACTACATCGCGGCCTTCGGCGGCAACGGGCGGATCGTCGCCACCCACGCGCCGCATCCCGACGCGCCGTCACCGCAGGACGTGCCCGTGCTCGTCGAGTTCGAACTCGGTGGTCAGCTTTTCGTCGGCATCAACGGCGGACCCCATTTCACGTTCACCGAGGCGGTGTCGCTGGAGGTGCGGGTCACCGGCCAGCAGGAGCTGGACAGCGTGTGGGCCGCACTGGTCGCCGGTGGTCAGGAGCAGCCGTGCGGCTGGCTCAAGGACAAGTACGGACTGTCCTGGCAGGTCACCCCCAACGAGTACTTCGACATGCTCGGCCGCGGCGATGTCGAGGCCAATCGGCGACTCGATGCCGCGGTGCTGGCGACCTTCGGCAAGTTCGATATCGCGACCCTCACCCGGGCCTACCGATCAGAGACGGGCGGGTAGGCCGAACGTCGGGAAGAGCGTGGTGTCCAGGAAGGCCACCACGTGGGTGATACCGGCCGCGGTCATATCGATGACGTGCAGCTGAAACGGCTCGTGGACATCGGTTTCCGGGTTGCGCAGATACATCCCCGCGGCGGTCTGGCCGTTGGCGGTGGTGGCCACGAAGCGCATATCGCCGGCGCGCTCGGCCGGGCACTTGTCGCGGGACAGCGCGCCGATGGCCGCCGGGCCGACGTACCAACTGTCGAACGGCGGCATCTCCCAGATCGCGTCGTCGGTGAACAGCTTCTCCAGCGAATCGATGTCATAGTCCTCGAACGCGGCGATGTAGCGGGCCAGCAGCTCCCGGGCTTCCGGGGACTCCGGCGCCCGCAGCACCTCGTCTGCGCTCGGACCGACGGCCTCGAGCTGAGCGCGGGCGCGCTGCAGCAGGCTGTTGACGGCGGCGGTCGTCGCGCCCACGGCGTCGGCCACCTCGGCGGCCCGCCACTGCAGCACATCGCGGAGCACCAAGACCGCCCGCTGCCTGGCCGACAGGTGCTGCAGCGCCGCCACGAAGGCCAGCCGCACCGATTCACGGGTGCCGACCACCGTCTGCGGATCCGCCGGATCCTCGGCATCGGGCAGCGGCTCCAGCCAGGGCACCTCGTGCCGCTCGTGGATATCGGCGTGCGGATCGGCGCTCTGGGTGCCCAGCCCCGAGGGCAACGGCCGGCGCTGCTTGCCCTCCAGCGCCGTCAGGCAGGTGTTGGTGGCGATCTTGTACAGCCAGGTGCGCACCGAGGACTTGCCCTCGAACCGGTCGTAGGACTTCCAGGCCCGCAAGTAGGTCTCCTGGACCAGATCCTCGGCATCGTGCACCGAACCCGTCATCCGGTAGCAATGCGCCAACAGTTCCCGTCGATACCGCTGCGCGTCGGCGAGGAACGCGTCCTTGGAATCGAATCTGTCGCCTACCGCTGTGAGGACGGTCACCCACGAGAGCTTACCGACCGGGACCGACAGGCGGGGCCTGCGGCGGTGTGCCGATAGGCTCACCGCGTGGCCACCACGCGCAGTGAACGCACCTTCGACGGTGTTTCCGGAGTGCCCATCGTCTACGACGTGTGGACGCCGGGAACCGACCCGACCGGCGTGGTCGTGATCTGTCACGGATACGCCGAACACGCCCGCCGCTATGACCATGTCGCCCAGCGCTTCGGCGAGGCCGGGCTGATCACCTATGCCCTGGACCTCCGCGGGCACGGACGCTCGGGCGGCAAGCGCGTCTACCTGAAGAACATCTCCGAGTACACCGATGATTTCCACCATCTGGTGGGGCTGGCGACCGCCGCGCACCCCGAATTGAAAAGGGTGGTGCTCGGTCACAGCATGGGTGGCGGCGTCGTCTTCACCTACGGGGTGGAGCATCCCGACGATTACGCCGCCATGGTGCTGTCCGGGCCGGCGGTGTACGCCCAGGATGGCGTGTCCCCGCTGATGATCGGTGTGGCCAAGGTGCTCGGCAGCCTGCTGCCCGGCCTGCCGGTGGAGAACCTGCCCGCCGACGCGGTGTCGCGCGATCCCGAGGTGGTGGCGGCCTACGAGGCCGATCCGATGGTGCACCACGGCAAGCTGCCCGCCGGTATCGCCAAGGCGCTCATCGGAGTCGGCGAGACGATGCCGCGCCGCGCCGCGGTACTGACCGCGCCGCTGCTGGTGGTGCACGGCGGTCAGGACTCGCTGATCCCGGTCGCCGGCTCCGAGCTTTTGGTCGACCGGGTGGGTTCGGCGGATGTGAACCTCAAGGTCTACCCCGAGCTCTACCACGAGGTGTTCAACGAACCCGAACGCGCCGTGGTCCTCGACGACGTCACTTCGTGGATTGCGACGAGACTGTGAAAAGCACTGTCCGCCTTATCTTCTCGCTGCTCGCCGCGCTGCTTTTGGTGGTCGGCTGCTCGTCGGGAGAATCCGGGGACGGCGACACCCAGCAGGGCTGGGTGGAGGATGAGGTGTCCTTCACCGATGCCGCCGGTCTGACCATCCACGGAACCTACCGCCACCACGGTGACGACACCGGGCCTGCGGCACTGCTGATCTCGGAGAGCGGTGCCACCGACCGCAACGGGGACAATGCCGTGGCCGGTCCCGTGGGCAACATGCGCCAGCTGGCCGAATACCTCTCCGGCAAGGGCATCGCCACGCTGCGCTATGACAAGGTCGGCACCGGTAAGACCGGGCTCGGTCCGTACGCCACCAATCCCGCGGACGTCGGCAGTGCGGCCTACACGGCGGGAGCTCGGGCCGCGGTGCGCTATCTGGCGGGCCGGCCCGGTACCGATGCCGACCAGATCTCGGTGTACGCCCTCGGTGAGGGCACCATCCACGCCATGACGCTGGCCGACGATATCGACCCGGACTCCCCGAAGATCCATGCACTCGGGCTGCTCCAGCCGCTGCCGGGACGCTATCTCGACATCGTCAGCGACCGGGTGCGCGCCGATGTCGAGGCCGCCCGCAGCTCGGGCGCCAAGACACCCGAACAGGCGCAGCAGGTGCTCGATGCCTGGGCCGCGGCCGTCGAGCAGGCCCGCACCCGCGGTACCGCACCCGCGCAGCTGCCCGACGGGCTCGGCGCGATCCTCAACGCGGGCAACGTCAAGGCCGTGGTGGAGGCGGACTCGATCGACCCGCTTGCGCTGGCAGCAAAGGTGCCGACCGCGACGCGGGTCCTGCTGACGTGTTCGGACACCGACGGGCAGGCCCCGTGCACAGGAGTTCGTCCGTTGGTCGACGCGCTCCGGCGGACCGTCCTGACGGTGATCGAGCTCAAGGGCGTCAACCACGTCCTGCGCGATGACCCGACCGACAATGTCGCCAACTACGCCAAGGCGGATCCGCTGTCACCGCAGCTGGTCACGGCATTGGACACCTTCGTCGAGCCATGACCGGCGGCCTGTGGATAACTACGGTCGAGGGGGCCGCGTTGTCGGCGCGACTACCTAGCCTGGCCACATGAGTAGCGACAAGATGCTCGCCCGCATCGCGGCCCTGCTGCGGCAGGCCGAGGGCACCGACAACCAGCACGAGGCGGACGCGTTCCTGGCTGCCGCGCAGCGGCTGGCCACCGCCACCTCGATCGACCTTGCGGTGGCCCGCGCGCACTCGGCGACCCGTACCGCCGCGCAAGCCCCGGTGCAACGCACCATCACCATCGGTGATCCGGGCACCCGCGGACTGCGCACCTACGTCCAGCTGTTCGTCGTGATCGCGCTGGCCAATGATGTGAAATGCGATGTGGCATCGAACTCGACGTTCGTCTACGCATACGGTTTCGCCGAGGACATCGATGCCAGCCATGCGCTGTATTCGAGCCTGGTCATGCAGATGGTGCGGGCGTCCAAGGAGTACCTGGCCACCGGCGCGCACCGGCCGACGCCGACGATCACCGCCCGGATCAACTTCCAGTTGGCCTTCGGCGCGCGGGTGGGCCAGCGGCTGTCCGAGGCCCGCGAGGACGCGCGGCGGTCGGCGACCGAGGGCGCCGATGATGCGCCGGGCACCGCGGTGGCGTTGCGCAACAAGGACCTGGAGCTGACCTCGTTCTATCGGAAGGCCTCGGCGGCGCGTGGGACATGGCGGGCCAGCAGTGCCACGGCCGGGTACTCGTCGGAGGCCCGCCGGGCCGGGGACCGGGCCGGGCGAAGGGCGCGGCTCGGTCCGCCGCAGGAGTTGTCCGGGGCGCGGGCCCGTCTGGAGCGCTGATGCGCGATGCGCAACGGGCAAAGGTCTACGCCGCAGAGGAATTCGTGCGCACACTGTTCGACCGTGCCGACGGCCGCGGATCGCTGGACTTCTTCGGCACCGCGCTGACCCTGCCGCCGGAGGCGCGGTTCGGCTCGGTGGACGCGGTGCGGCGCTATGTCGAGGATGTCCTGGCGCTGCCCGCGGTGCGGCAGCGGTGGCCCGCGGCGGGGACGTGTGCGGTGCGGTCGCGGCGCGGGGTCACCGCGGCACATTACGAACCCGGCGTGATCGCCGTGCCGGACGGCCAGAGCCGATGGGCGCTGCGCGAGCTGGTCGTCCTGCACGAGCTGGCACACCATCTGGCCGGCCATCTGACCGACGACGGCGAGCCGCACGGTCCCGGGTTCGTCGGCACGATGACCGAATTGGCAGGGTGCGTGATGGGACCGGAAGCCCAGCACGTGCTGCGGGTGATCTACGCAAAGGAAGGGGTGTCCGGATGAGCGATTACGCCGCGGTGGACGCGCTGTACGACGAGTTGCTGAACACCGAGGACGATGCGTTGCGCGCCGCGCGGCTCTCGACGGGCCCGGCCAGGATGCCCGCCATCGAGGTCTCCGCGCAGCACGGCAAGCTGCTGTCGCTGTACGCCCGGCTCACCGGAGCCCGCCGCGCCCTGGAGATCGGCACCCTGGCCGGGTACTCCACCATCTGGCTGGCGCGCGGGGTCGGCCCGCAGGGCAGCGTGGTCACCCTCGAATACGAGCCCCGGCACGCCGAGATCGCCAGGCAGAACCTGGAGCGCGCCGGCGTGGCCGACCGCGTCGAGGTGATCGTCGGCGCCGCGCTGGACACCCTGCCCACGCTGACGGGGCCGTTCGACCTGTTCTTCATCGATGCCGACAAGGAGAACAATGCGGCCTATCTCGAGGCGGCGATCGCCCTATCCGAACCTGGTGCGCTGATCATCTGCGACAACATCGCCCGCGGCGGCCGGGTACTGGATCCCGCCCCGCAGGATCGGCAGGCGATCGCGGTGCGCGAGACCATCGCGCTGATGGGCAGCCATCCCCGTTTGGACGCCGCCGCCATCCAGACCGTCGGGGCCAAGGGCTGGGACGGATTCGCCGTCGCGCTGGTCACCTGAGTCCCGCCCGGCCGAAGGGTGCGCGATTCGGACACGGCGCCGGCGGGTACCAGCAGAGCCGTGTGGACGGCGAAACGAACGGTCGATGCCCCCGCCGACGCGGTGTGGGAGCTGCTCACCGATCTGGACGCGTGGCCGCAGTGGGGTCCCACGGTCGTGCGCGCCGAACTCGACGGCACTGCCTTCCTGTTGGGCGCGACGGGACGGGTCTGGACACCGGTCGGGGTTCCGCTGCCGTTCGTGATCAGCGAATTCGATCCCGGCCACAGCTGGGGGTGGGATGTCGCCGGCGTACCGGCCACCCAGCACGGTGTGGAACCGCGACCCGGCGGCTGCACGGTGTGGATGACGGCGCCGTGGTGGGCACCGGCCTACCTGCCGGTGCTGGAGGTGGCGGTACGCCGCATCGAGACCATGGCCGCCAGGAAGCCGTTCACGACCTGACCCGATCCGCCGTGGGTGGTGCCGCGAATGACAATTGACGTGGCCGACACAGTGGAGGGAGTCCTGGCATGGCGGTGATCCTGGCGTACACCGCGCCGGCGCTGGGGCACCTGTATCCGTTCTGCGCGCTGCTCACCGAACTCGCCGGCCGGGGCCACCGCATCCACGTGCGCACTCTCGCCGACGGCATCCGGTTGTGCCGCAGGCTCGGGTTCGCCGTCGAACCCGTGGATCTGGTGATCGAGGCGGTCGAACACGACCACGACGAGGCCGGTATCTCAGTGCTGCGGGCCGCCACCGACACCGTGCGGGTGCTCACCCGGCGCGCCACCCTGGAAGTCGCCGATATCCGGCGCGCGGTCGAGACGGTGCGCCCCGATCTGGTCATCGTGGATTCCAACTCGTGGGGCGCGATCTCCTATCTGGAGACCGGTGATGTTCCCTGGCTCGTCCTGTCGCCCTTCACTCCCTACCTGCGGGCACCCGGCCTGCCGCCGTTCGGTGCGGGCGCCCGGCCGTGGCGTGGTCCGTGGGGCCGCATCCGCGACCACGGCATCGCGACGGTCACCCGCCGGGTCTTCGACCGGCCCTTCGCCACCGGACTCGCCCCGGTCCGCGCCGACCTCGGGCTGCCCGCCGTGCAGACCGCCGATGAGCTGCTGCGTCGTGCACCGGCGGTCCTGGTGGCCACCGGCAAGCCCTTCGAGTACCGGCAGACCGAGTGGGGGCCGAAAGTCCACCTGATCGGCCCCGCGGCGTTCGATCCGGTGGGTGATCAGGAGCCCGCGTGGCTCGCCGATATCGACCGGCCCATCGTCCTGGTGACCACATCCTCGGTCCCGCAGGCCGACACCCGGCTGGTGGGTGCGGCGATCGAGGCACTCGACGGACTGAGCCTGCATCTGGTGGCGACGTCGCCGGCCGGTCCGGTGACCACCCAGGACCGGCCCGGTGTCACGCTGGCCAGGTTCGTCCCGCATTCACTGCTGCTCACCCGCACCGTCTGTGTGGTGACCCACGGCGGCATGGGCATCACGCAGAAGGCGCTCAGCCGCGGCATACCGGTATGCGTCGTGCCGTTCGGGCGAGATCAGTTCGAGGTGGCCCGCCGGGTGGAGGTCGCCGGCTGCGGAACCCGGTTGCCCGCCCGCCGGCTGACCCCGGACCGGTTGCGCACCGCCATCCTCGACGCGATGTCGATGACCGGCGGTGCGGCCGCCGTCGCCCGCGGTTTCGCCGATACCGGGGGAGTGCCACTCGGCGCGGACATCGTGGAAGCCCACCTACGCCGCGGCGGCGCCGCGGCCGGGTGATCCCGGCCAGCCGTCAGTTGCAGACCGCGCCCACGGCCGCTGACTGCACCAGCTTGGTGTACTTGGCCAGCACGCCGGTGGTGTACCGCGGCGGCAGCGGCTCGAAACCTGCCTTGCGGGAATCCAATTCGGCCTCGTCGACCAGCAGGTCGAGGGTGCCGTTGGCGACATCGAGGCGGATCCGGTCACCGTCGCGCACGAAGGCGATCGGGCCGCCGTCGACGGCTTCGGGTGCGATATGCCCGACGCACAGCCCGGTGGTGCCACCGGAGAACCGGCCGTCGGTCATCAACAGGACGTCCTTGCCGAGGCCCGCACCCTTGATCGCGCCGGTGATGGCCAGCATCTCACGCATACCCGGCCCACCCTTGGGGCCTTCGTAGCGGATGACGACCACGTCGCCGTGGGTGATGGTGCCGTCTTCGAGGGCGTCCAGTGCCGCCCGCTCGCGCTCGAAAACCCGTGCCGTGCCCTCGAATACGTCCGAGTCGAAGCCGGCAGACTTGACGACCGCGCCCTCGGGTGCCAGCGAGCCGTGCAGGATGGTGATCCCACCGGTGGGGTGAATCGGGTTGTTCATGGCGCGCAGCACCTTGCCGTCGGGGTCCGGCGGCTCGATATGGGCCAGGTTCTCGGCCATCGTCTGGCCCGTCACGGTCAGGCAATCACCGTGCAGCAGACCGGCATCCAGCAACGCCTTCATGACCACCGGCACACCGCCGATCTCATCAACATGCTTCATCACGTGCCTGCCGAACGGCTTCACATCGGCCAGGTGGGGCACCCGGTTGCCGACACGGGTGAAGTCCGCCAGCGTCAGTTCGACCTCGGCCTCGCGGGCGATGGCCAGCAGGTGCAGCACCGCGTTGGTGGAACCGCCGAAGGCCATGACCACCGCGATCGCGTTCTCGAACGCCTCCTTGGTCAGGATGTCGCGGGCAGTGATACCGCGGCGCAGCAGCTCGACGACGGCCTCGCCGGACCGGGCCGCGTACTCGTCGCGGCGTGAGTCGATGGCCACCGGGGATGCGCTGCCGGGCAAGGACAATCCCAGTGCCTCGGCCGCCGAAGCCATCGTGTTGGCGGTGTACATGCCACCGCAGGCGCCCTCGCCGGGACAGATCGCGCGCTCGATGATGTCGACGTCCTCGCGGGACATCAGGCCACGGGCACACGCACCGACGGCCTCGAAGGCGTCGATGATGGTGACCTCTTTCTCGGTGCCGTCGGTCAGCTTCGCCGTTCCGGGCATGATCGAGCCGTTGTAGAGGAACACCGATGCCAGATCGAGGCGGGCCGCCGCCATCAGCATGCCGGGGATCGACTTGTCGCAGCCGGCGAGTAGCACCGATCCGTCGAGGCGTTCGGCCTGCATGACGGTCTCGACGCTGTCGGCGATCACCTCGCGGGACACCAGGCTGAAGTGCATGCCCTCATGGCCCATGGAGATGCCGTCGGAGACCGAGATGGTGCCGAACTCCAGTGGGTAGCCGCCGCCGGCATGCACGCCAGCCTTGACCGCCTGCGCGAGCCGCTGTAGCGACATGTTGCACGGGGTGATCTCGTTCCAGGATGAGCCGACGCCGATCTGCGGCTTGACCCAGTCGTCGTCGCCCATACCGACGGCGCGCAGCATCCCGCGGGCGGCGGTCTTCTCCAATCCGTCGGTGACGTCGCGGCTGCGGGGTTTGATATCGACCCCGGGACGGGCCTGCGGTGCTGAGGGCATGCAGGTAAGTATGCATTCGGCCCAGGGCCATCCCAAACCCCCGCTGATACCCCTCTGGGGTACCGGTAGCCTGGCTACATGAGACGGGTGCTGGTACTGGTGGCGGCGATGCTGGCCATCCTTGTGCCGGCCTGTGGCAGACAGGCCGGTGCACCCGAGGCGTCGAGCGCCGCCGCCGCTTCGGCGACATCGCCCGCCCCGGGCACTCCGGGGGTCAATGCCATCGATCGCGCCTTCGCCGATGCCCTGCTCGCCCAGCGCCCGCGTATCGACCAGATGATCGCGCTGGTGCGCACCAACTCCGACGACCCACGCATGCAGGCGCTCGCCGATGTGCTTGCCGTCAGCGAGAAACAGCAGACCGACACCGTGAACGCACTGCTGGTGCAGTGGACCGACGGCCAGCAGGGCGGTCAGGGTCCGGTGCCGCAGGGGCCCAACCTGTTCGACGAGGGCGCCATGCAACGGCTTGCGGCGCTGCGCGGTCCCGAATTCGACAGGTTGTGGTTGCAGGCCATGCTCAACCATCACCAGGCCGTCCTGACCATGGCCGCCACCGAGATCCAGGAGGGTCAGGACGCCAACGCCAAGACGCTGGCGCAGGGCATCATCAGCACGCGCCAAGAGGAGGCCGGTCACATGCAGCAACTGTTGGGAGGCGGGTAGTCGATGACCGATGCAGAACACGGCTATTCGCCGCAGAAGGAGAATTACGCCAAGCGGTTGCGGCGCATCGAGGGGCAGGTGCGCGGTATCGCCAAGATGATCGATGACGACAAGTACTGCATCGACATCCTCACCCAGATCAGCGCGGTCAACAGCGCGCTGCAGTCGGTCGCCCTCGGATTGCTCGACGAGCACCTCGGCCACTGCGTCACCCACGCGGTTGCCGCGGGTGGCGAGGAGGCCGAGGTCAAGCTGGCCGAGGCGTCGGCGGCCATCGCCCGGTTGGTCCGCTCCTAGCCGCAATCAGACCGGTTCGGCGTTCTCGATCGCGGACTCCAGGCGCGCGAGTTTGCCGTCGAGTTCGCCCTCGTGGCCTGGTCGGATATCGGCCTTGAGCACCAGTGAGATCCGGGTACCGAACGGTGCCACCGCCTCGGTCGCACGTTTGACGACGTCGAAGACCTCGTCCCAGGAGCCCTCGATCTCGGTGAACATGCTCGAGGTCCGGTTGGGCAGCCCCGACGCGCGCACCACCCGCACCGCGGCGGCGACGGCCTCGCTGACCGAGCCGTCGGAGCGGCCGGTGCCCGACGGGCTGATGCTGAAGGCGACGATCATCGCGCGTCCTCTCGGGTTCGGGGCGGCCACGGCATTACCGTGGCGTTCCAGCATGACCGTGAAACCGTACGCGCAACTGACGGTGCTCGCGGCCGCCGCGTTCGTCTACGTCACCGCCGAGATCCTGCCCGTCGGGGCGCTGCCTGCCATCGCGGCCGACCTCGACATCGCGCCGGCGACGGTGGGCACCCTGCTGGCCGGCTATGCGTTTATCGCCGCCGTGGCCACCCTGCCGCTGGTGCGCTGGACGGCGCGCTGGCCGCGGCGCCGGGCACTGTTGTTGACCCTGGTGTGTCTGACTGTCTCGCAAGCGCTTTCGGTGCTCGCGCCGAACTTCGAGGTGCTCTCGGTGGCGCGGGTGCTGTGCGCGCTCACCCACGGTCTGATGTGGTCGGTACTGGCCCCGATCGCCGTCCGGCTGGTTCCCCCCGGGCATGGCGGACGGGCGACCACGGCGGTGTACGCCGGCACCGCCCTGGCCCTGGTGGCGGGCAACCCGATGACGGCGCTTACATCACAGGCGTGGGGTTGGCGCGCCGCGGTCGCCGCGGTCATGGTGGCGGCCGCAGCGGTGACCCTGGCCGCGCGGCTGCTGTTACCGGTGCTGCCGGCCGGCGATATGGGCCCGGCCGGGCAGGTGGGCCGCCGCCGCAGGTGGCACCGTAATCGCGCGCTGGCCACCCTGTGCGGACTCACGCTGGTCGGTGTCAGCGCGCACTTCATGTCCTACACCTACATCGCCGTGATCATCGGTGAGGTCACGGGCACCGCCACCGCGCCGGTGCTCGCCGGGTTCGGGGTGGCCGGACTGGTCGCCATGGCGGTGTTCGCCCGCCCGCTGGACCAGTGGCCGCGACCGGTCCTGATGACGGCGCTGGCAGGGCTGGTCGCCGCGTTCGCGGGGCTGGCGGTCGTGGCCGGTGGCGACCCGCGGGCGGTGCTCGGCGTCGTCGGGATGCTGGCGTGGGGCGCCATGTCGACGGCGCTGCCGCCGATGCTGCAGTCCGCGGCGATCAACAGCGCACCCGAGGACCCCGACGGTGCGTCCGGGCTCTACGTGGCGACGTTCCAGGCCGGCATCGTCACCGGCGCCCTGGCCGGTGGCGCCCTGTTCGCAGCCGGTGGGTCATTGGCCGTGCTCAGCGCGTCGGCGGCCTTGACCGCGGTGGTATTGGTCGCTGTTGCCGCGCTGCCGTGGTTGCTCGCCCCTGTAACGGCAGGACTCACACCGGCGATAAACGTCCCAGGTCAGTGGTGCAGGTCGGACGGTGATGAGGGGTCCGTCCGGCCTCGCCAGGGTTAGCCGGTAGACGTGCTGTGCCAGACTGGTCTGCAGATATGCCAGTGGAGGTGACATATGTCGCAGCGGACGAGAACGAAACTCGCCAGCGCGATCTTGGCGGCCGCAACGGTCGTCGCAGCAGGTATCGGTAGCCCGTCGGCTCTGGCGGAGCCCGCTCCGCCCGTGCCGGCCCCGCCCGCATTCCCCAACCCGTTCGCGCCGCCGGCTCCGTCCGCGACACCGACGGCAGCCGATCCGTTCGCCCCGGTCGGTGGGCCCGGGGCGCAGCCGTTGCCCATCCCGCCGGGGACCCCGCCCGGACAGAATCCGAATCCGTTCCGCGGTCTGCCGCCGTTCGTGCCGCCGTCGTTCAACCCCGTCAACGGGTCGATCGCGGGCGCGGCCAAGCCGATCTACATCAACTTCCAGCGGCCCATCGCCAACCGGCAGATGGCCCAGGACGCGGTGCACATCACCTCGAACCCGCCGGTGCCCGGCCAGTTCTACTGGGTCACCGATACCCAGCTGCGGTGGCGCCCGCAGGACTTCTGGCCCACCGGCACCGTGGTCAACATCGACGCCGCCGGCACCAAGTCCAGCTTCACCGTGCCCGAGCAGCTGGTGGCGACCGTCGACGATGCGACCAAGACGATGACGGTGGTGCGCAACGGCGAGGTGGAGAAGGAGTTCCCGGTCTCGCTGGGCAAGTCCGGCCACGAGACCAAGAACGGCACCTACTACGTGCTGGAGAAGTTCGCCGATATCGTGATGGACTCCTCCACCTACGGAGTCCCGGTGGATTCCGCGGAGGGTTACAAGACCCACGTCAAAGATGCCGTGCGCATCGACAACAGCGGTATCTTCGTGCACGGCGCGCCGTGGTCGGTGGCCGACCAGGGCAATACGAATGTCAGCCACGGCTGCATCAACCTCGCCCCCGCCGACGCCAAGTGGTTCTACGACAACTTCGGTTCCGGTGATGCCGTCGTCATCAAGAACACCGACGGTGGTCTGTACAACCAGCCCGACGGGGCCTCGGACTGGCAGATGTTCTGACGATCCTGTTCACACAGAACGGCCCACTTTCCCAGGGAAAGTGGGCCGTTCTGCGTCACGGGGTCGCGGCGAGATCTACCAGGTTTCAGTCGCTTCGGGCAGAGGGCCACCAGGCTGAATCCAGGTAGCCCTGCGGGCACGATTTCCTACCTGAGTGCAGTCCTCGCAGGGCCGAGCCTGCTCGGGGTGCAAGCCTGGTAGGTCGCCTACCCGCGCCCCGTTACCAGATGCGAACGCGCCGGTCGGGTTCGAGGTACAGCTCGTCATCGGTGCCGACCTCGAACGCCTCGTAGAACGCGTCGATGTTGCGGATGACACCGTTGCAGCGGAACTCCGGCGGCGAATGCGGATCGGTGGCCAGGCGCCGGATGGCCTCGGCCTCACGAGATTTGGTGCGCCACACCTGAGCCCACCCGAACAGCACCCGCTGCACGCCGGTCATGCCGTCGATCACCGGGGCTTCCTTGCCGTCGAGGGACAGCTCGTAGGCCAGCAGGGCGATGGACAGCCCGCCGAGGTCGCCGATGTTCTCCCCGACGGTGAAGGCACCGTTGACGTGGTGGCCGGAATCCAGCCCCCGCGGGGTGAACTGCTCGTACTGATCGATCAACGCCGTTGTGCGCTGGCCGAATTCGGCGCGATCGGCATCGGTCCACCAGTCGACAAGGTTGCCGTCGCCGTCGTACTTGGCACCCTGATCGTCGAAGCCGTGCCCGATCTCGTGACCGATCACCGCCCCGATACCGCCATAGTTGGCGGCGTCATCGGCCTCGGCGTCGAAGAACGGCGGCTGCAGGATGGCGGCGGGAAAGACGATCTCGTTCATGCCGGGGTTGTAGTAGGCATTCACCGTCTGCGGGGTCATGAACCACTCGTCGCGGTCCACCGGGCCGCCGAGCTTGGCCAGGTCACGGTCATACTCGCACGCGTAGCCGCGCCGGTAGTTGCCGTACAGGTCACCCGCGTCGATCACCAGCGCCGAATAGTCCCGCCATTTCGCCGGGTAACCGATCTTGGGGGTGAACTTGTCCAGCTTCTCCAGTGCGCGGGTGCGGGTCTCCGGGGTCATCCACGGCAGGCTGGTGATGCTGACCCGGTACGCCTCGCGCAGGTTGGCCACCAGCTCATCCATCCGGGACTTGGCCTCCGGCGGGAAATGCCGAGCCACGTACAACTTGCCGACGGCATCGCCCATCAGGCTCTCGACCAGGCCGACGCCGCGCTTCCAGCGATCCCGGATGGCCTCGGTCCCTGACAACGTGCGCCCATAGAACGCGAAGTTCTCGGCCACCAGGTCATCGGTCAGCAGCGAGGCGCGCGCGCTGATGACCCGCCAGCTCAACCACTGCTTCCACACCTGCAGGTCTTCACCCGCCCACAGCGCGGCGAACGCCGTCAGGTAGTCGGGCTGGCGGACCACCACTTCTTCGGGGTTCGCGCCCAACGCAGCGACCCAGCCTGCCCAGTCGAATCCCGGCGCTTCGGAGGGCAACTCGGCGAAGGTGCGCAGGTTGTATGTCAGGTCGGCATCACGGCGCTTGACGACATCCCAGTGCGCCGCGGCCAGTTTGGTTTCCAACTCCACGATGCGGCGCGCCGTCTCGGCATGGTCACCCTCTCCGTGGACGAGGGTGAGCATGCGGGCGATGTGCTCGGGATAGGCGGACAGGATGGCGGCATGGGCGGGGTCGCGGTAGTACGACTCGTCGGGCAGGCCGAGCCCGGACTGGGAGATGTGCAGCAGATAGCGGGTGGAGTCCTTGGAGTCGGTGTCGACGTACACCCCGGCGCCGCCACCGACGCCGGTGCGCTGCAGGGCGCCCACCACCGCTGCCAGTGCGTCCCGGTCGGCTGCGGCGGTAATGGTGTCCAGCTCGGCGCGCAGCGGGGCCAGGCCGACCCGTGCGACGGTGGCCTCGTCCATGAACGACGCGTAGAGATCGCCGATGCGCTGGGCATCGGGTCCGTCGGCCGCCGAAGCGGAGGTGATGATGTCGCGTACCTGTTCCTCGGCGCGGTCGGCCAGGGTGCGGAAGGCACCGTCGGTGGCGCGGTCGGCGGGGATGTCGTAGTCGGTCAGCCAGCGTCCGTTGACGTGGCCGAACAGGTCGTCTTGGGGGCGCACATCGGCGTCGACGTATCGCAGATCGATGCCGGAGCGGAGTTCTGTAGACGTCACACTCTCATGGTGCCAGAGCTCACCGGTAGCCTCACGGCCATGCCCGATGAGCAAACCAGGGTGCTGTCCCGTTACGGCATCGCCGGCATCGTGTTCGGTGTGATCGCCCTGGCGGCCACGGCGCTCGGCGTCATGGTGTGGACCGGACACCGCGCCGACGTGGCCGAACGCACCCACCAGAGCGAGGTCCTGCAGGCGGCGGTGGACTGGACCGCGCTGTTGATCAACATGAACTCCGAGAACGCGCCGCAGAACCTGCAGCAGCTGCGGGACGGCACCGTCGGCCAGCTCAACGTCGATTTCGACGCCACCATGACACCGTTCGCCGATCTGGTCGGCAAGCTGAAGTCACAGACCGTCGGCCAGGTCGAGTCCGTCTCGATCGAGTCCATGCACCGGGTCCCCGATGGTGCCAAGGACACCGACGCGCCCCCTGCCGAGCTCGCCACGGTGGCATCACGCACCGACACGGTGCTGGTGGTCGCCACGTCGGTCAGCCAGAACGCCGGCGCCCAGCCGACCACGGTGCGCTGGAATCTGCGCCTGGGTGTCTCCGATATCGACGGCTCGCTGCTGATCTCGCGACTGGAGACCATCCGATGATCAACCGGCTACGGGTCGCGGGCGTCGACATCCTGGCGCCGGCGTTGGCGATCCTGGCGCTGGTGTTCATCGGCAGTGCGCTGGACTGGCCGCGCTGGTGGGTGGCGGTGTGCACGGCGCTGTGCCTGCTGATCCTGCAGGGCGTGGTGGTCAACGCGGTGCTGTTCCGCCGCGACGGCGTCACCGTGGGCACCGATGACGACGGGCCGCTGCTGCGGCTGGGGGTCGTGGCGACCGCCACCGTCCTCGCGGTCGCGGCCGTCTTCGTCGGCTACATCCGGTGGACTGTCCCCGACCGCGACCTCGGCCGGGACAGCGCCGAGGTCGTCGGCATCGCCAGCAGCGTCGCGGAGGCCTCGGCGACGTTCAGCCCGAGCAGCCCGAACACCGGCATCGACCGCGCCACCGCGTTGATGTCGCCGGAGCGGGCCGAGAGCTACCGCAACGAATTTCAGGCCGTGGCAAAGGATCTGACCAGCCGCAACGTATCCGGTCAGGCGCAGACGGTATCGGCAGGGGTGGAGGCGATCGGTCCGGCAGCGGCCAGCGTGGCCGTCGTCATGCGCGGCACCCAGAACACCCCGGGCAAACCGGCAGATATCGCGGTGCTGGCACTGCGCGTCACGCTCGCCAAGACCGATGGCACGTGGCTGGTGACCGATGTGACGCCGATCAACGCCCGCTGAGCTCAGCGTTCGGCGGAGGCCTGAGCGCGCTGGGCGCGGATCCTGGCGAACCGGTCGGAGAGCCTGCGCATCCGGATCATCAGGGTCGCCGGTGGGGAGCCGTTCTCCTCGAGCCATCCGGTGAGGTCCTCGCTGGGCACCCCGATCCGCGACGCGAATTCCGGAACGCCGAGACCGGACCGTTCCAGTAGCTCGTGGATGTGCCGAGCCACCTCGGAGCGCTCATTGGCCTCCAGATGCGCCCGCGCCTTGTCCAGCACCTCGGCGAGTGCCTTGGACACCCCGTACGGGTGCGCGGTGTCGAGGACCTCTTCGACCTGGCGCGCGGTGCGGCCGAACGGATCCCGCTTGATGGCCGCGGCGATGCGCTGCCATACCGCCAGGTCGTCATTGTCCAGTGCGGCGCGAATGGCCGAGGTGGGCCAGAATTCGACGGGCCGTCCGTCGGCCGCCGAGGACATGTCAGTGGGCTGCGCTGCCACCGTCACCTCGCCTCCTCCAGCTCTGTCCTGTCGAGCATCGCCACCGCGACCGACAGGCATCGTTGCCGAACCTGGTCCCAATCGGTCTCGGCCGGTGCCGGAGCGTCCGGGTCGTCCGAAGGCCGTGGGTCGGCAAGCCTGCGGACGAGCTGGGTGGCGACCCAGTGCGCCCGAGGGCGCTGTCCACAGTAATACCGGTCCATGCCGGTCAGGACGCGGGCCGCGGTGTCGGTCTCCATCGAGTCGACCAGCCGGGCGAACTCCGCAAAGTCGCGGCTGGTGTTGCGGCACATCAACAGATAGCTCTTCATCCGCAGTGTCTCGGCGCCGGTCGGGATGAGCAACCGGTCGCCGGTGGGCAGCTGCACGGTGGTCGCCTCGATCGGGCTGCGGCGCTGGACGGGCAGCTTCTCGGAGTCCGATGCGGTCTCCAGCGCGTCGAGCGCGACGTTGATCCGGCCGCGCCACATCGTCACCGGGTGCACGGGCCGGGTGATCGAACCGGTGGAGGTGATCGTGGGCAGCCGTCCGGACAGCCGGCGTTCCCCCGGGGCGGGTCCGCAGCCGGTGAAGGCCAGCGGATCGGGGACCACCACGGTCTGCGGGGCCAGACGCTTGAGCTTGGCGGCGGACTTGACCACCATGCGCAGATCGGCTCCGGGTGCGGCCAGGGCCGTCTCGGGCACCAGCACCAGGTCGCTGATGTCGACCTTGGGCAGCGGCTTCTCGAAGTCCACCGACGGCAGGATGCGGTCCAGCCAGCGCGGCAGCCACCAGTTCCATTCGTCGAACATCGCCATCAACGCGGGCACGAGGACCAACCGCACGATCGTGGCGTCGACCGCGATGGCCGTCGCACACGCGACACCGATCTGGGCCACCAGCGGCATACCTGCGAAGGCGAATCCGATGAACACCGCGATCATGATCAGCGCCGCGCTGGTGATGGTGCGCGCGCTGGTGGAGATGCCGTAGGCGACCGCGTCGCGGGTGTTGTTGGTGATCAGGAAGCGTTCCCGGATGCGGGTGAGCAGGAAGATCTCGTAGTCCATCGAGAGGCCGAACGTCATCGCCAGCACCAGCGGGGGCACCGTGCTGTCCAGCGATTCCAACGGGGCGAACCCGAGGTCCTCCAACCAGCCCCACTGGAAGACGACCACCAGGCTGCCGTAGGCGGCCGCGACCGACAGCACGGTCATCAGCACGCCCTTGAGCGCCAGGAACACCGACCTGATCGCGATCAGCAGCATCACGAAGGCGATGACGGCGACGAAGACGAACACCCACGGCTGGGCCATGGACACCTGGTCGTCGAAATCCTTGATCAGCGCGGTCGGCCCGCCGACGTCGATCTGCGCGTTGCCGATATCGAGCTTGGGCAGCTCGGTGCGCATCCAGTCGACCGCATCGCGGGCCCGGAAGTCCTCGGGGTCGACCGTGAGCACCGCCGACAGCAGCGCACTGTCGTTGTCCTTGCCGATGACCGGCGGTGTCACGGCCGCCACATCCGGTCCCTCGGCCATGGTGCGTCCCACGGTGGCCAGCGCGGCCTGCGCCGCCGGGCCGTCGGCCTGCCCGTCGGGGAAGGTGACCATGACCCGCACCGGGCCCAGGGCGCCGGGACCGAGCGCCTCGGCAGCGGCGTTCACCCCGCCGCGGATCTCGTGACTCGGGTCGAACTGGCGCAGCATGCTGTTGCCGAGGGTCATCCCGAAGGCGGGGGCCGCCATCACCAGCAGCATCACCGCGGCGAACGATGCCGACACCCACGGCCGGCGCATGACCGCACCGATCCAGCGAGTCCAGAAGCGTGACTGGGTGGTGTCCGGGCGCCGGGACCAGTGCAACAGTCTGGACCGTTTGGCCGCCGAGCGCCCGAAGGTCGCCAGCACGGCAGGGATCAGGGTGGTCGAGGTCAGCACCGCGACCGCCACCGCGAGGATGGCTCCGGTGGCCATCGATTCCAGGATCGGGGTGTTGATCAGATAGATGCCACTGACCGAGGCGATCACCGTCAGGCCCGACAGCACGACCGCCAGCCCCGAGGTCGCCATCGCCCCGTCGATGGCCTGCGCGGAATCGCGTCCGGCCCGCAACTCCTCCCGGTATCGCATCAGGATGAACAGCGAATAGTCCACCGCCACCGCGATCCCGAACATGGACACCGTCGAGGTGGCGAACACCGACATGGCCATCACATGGGACAGCAGAAACACCACGCCCATGGTGACCACCACGGTGCAGATGCCGAGCAGCAGCGGCATCGCGGCCGCGGCCAGCGACCCGAAGACCGCCAGCAGGATGATCAGGACGACCGGCGCGTTCCACTTCTCGGCCTGCGCGATGTCATGTTTGGTGGCCTGTTGTGCGGCGGCGCCGAGCGCGCCCTGGCCGATGACGTAGAGGCGGACCTTGCCGTTGTCGGACAGGCCCGCCTGCTCACCTTCGATGCCGACCTTGTCGCGCAATTGGTTGGCGATGTCGACCGCGCCGCTGTTGTTGAAGTCCACCTTCAACTGCACGACATAGGGCCGGTCGGGGGCGGGCGGCGGTTGCTGCGGGTTGGGGGCCTCGGTGACCGAGGGCACTTCCCCGGCGATCCGCCGCAGCTGCGCGACGGCCTCGTTCATATCCTCGAAGGACGCGTCGGCGCGCGGCACCGCCACCAGCGCCAGCGGTGAGGCGCCCTGGTCGGGGAACTGTTCTTCGAGCTGGTGCTGAAGGTCCAGCGATTGCGATCCCGCGACCTCGAACCCGCCGCCGGTGAGCCGGTCGGAGTGGTTGATGGCCAGGTATACGGAGGGCACGAGAAGCAGCACCCATACGACAAACACCGCCCAGCGATATCTGCGCAGGCTGCTGCTCAAGCGCATCATGAACTGCTGGATGGCGCCCCTGGCCTTTCTCCCCGGATGCTGGTAAGCGAGAGCGTACCGCAGCTTGCTGTGCGGCGAACGGTGCCCGATCCGGGTTGTGACCACCTCGCAACGTCCGCCCCTCGGCACCACCTGCGAGTTTGCTGTGCCGGTTGGCTCGGTGATCGGGCAGATGGCATGATGGCGGCTGGTCGTTCCGGGTCGGGGATACGTGCCTTGTCGAAAGTGGGAGTTCGCAAGCCATACCAGTGGTGTCCCACCCGAAGGAGATTTCCGATGAATCTGATTCCCAGTCGCTCCGCCGCGCTGCGTCGCGGCCTGTGGGCGACATTCGCTGGCTGCCTGGCCGCCGGTGGCGTGGCCGCGGTCATCTCGGCGCCGGGCGCCGGGGCGGAGACCGATCCGTGTGAGGCGAGCGAGATCGCCAAGACCATCGGTTCGGTGGCCACGTCGATGGGCAACTACCTCGACACCCACCCCGACACCAATCAGGCGTTGACCACGATCGCCGCGCAGCCCGCCGGGCCGCAGTCCCTCGCCGCCGCCAAGGCCTACTTCGACGCCAAGCCGGGTGCCGCCAAGGACATGCAGCGCCTTCAGGCACCCCTGGTGAGGTTGTCGACACAGTGCCAGCTGCCGATCTCGCTGCCTCAGGTACTCGGTCTGATGCAGGCCGTACAGCAGCCGGCCACCGGCCTGACCGGTGCCGGGTCGCCGACGGCCGGATCGTCCACAGCAGGATCGGCGGCTGCGGGATCACCCGCGGCCGGGGACACCGTCAGTCCCGTCGCCCAGGGCACCGGCGCCCTGCCCGGCCCGGTCCTCCGCGCAATCCCGTAGCGCACGCCATAATCCAGGGGTGCGCACCACGCTGGAACACTCCCCATCCGACAGCACCGGCCGCACGGTGCTGATGGTCGACGACGACCCGGATGTCCGGACCTCGGTCGCGCGCGGGCTGCGGCATTCCGGATTCGATGTGCGGGTGGCCTCCAACGGCCGCGAGGCGTTGCGCATGCTGGCCAGCGAGGCCCACGACGCGCTGGTGCTCGATGTGCAAATGCCCGAACTCGACGGCGTGGCGGTGGTGACGGCGCTGCGGGCGCTCGGCAACGAGATCCCGATCTGTGTGCTGTCGGCCCGCGATACCGTCAACGACCGGATCGCCGGTCTGGAGGCCGGTGCCGATGACTACCTGACCAAGCCGTTCGATCTCGGTGAGCTGGTGGCCCGCTTGCACGCCCTGCTGCGCCGCGCCAGTCACGCCGAACGCGAATCCGATGTGATGATCGTGGGCCCGCTGACCATCGACACCGCCCGCAGGCTGGTCTACGTCGACGGCGAGCGTGCCGATCTGACCAAGCGTGAATTCGATCTGCTCGCGGTGCTGGCCGAGAACGCGGGGGTGGTGCTGTCCCGGCAGCGGCTGCTCGAGCTGGTGTGGGGATACGACTTCGACGTCGACACCAATGTCGCCGATGTGTTCGTCTCCTACCTGCGGCGCAAGCTGGAGCGCGAGGATCGCCCCCGGGTCATCCACACGGTCCGCGGGATCGGTTACGTGCTGCGGGAGGAGGCGTAGTCCGTGGCTCGGCTGTCACTGCGCACTCGGGTCGCCATCGCCTCCGCCGTCGCGGCGGCCGCCGTCGTCGCCGGCTTCACGGTGCTGACATCGTTGGTACTGGCCAACAACGATGCCGCACAACTGGATCGTCGTCTCGATTCGATCGTCGAGGCCAGCATGTTCCCCGAACAGCTGTCCGACCCAAGACGCGGGGTGCTGACCACGGGCCGGTCGCGCTCCACCGGCCAGGTGGTCTTTCAGCGCGGCTTTCAGCTGCCCGCCCTGGCACCGGGCACCGAGACCGTGGAGGTCAACGGTGTCGAGTACCGGGTGCGGACCATCCCGATGGACCAGCAGGGTGGCGGCATCCTGCTGTCGCTGGGTATTCGTGCCGACAGTATTCTGCTGAGCCCCACGAGAATTCCGGTGTATCTCGCGGTCGGAGTGCTCACCGTGCTGGTGGCCGGCGGGTTCGGCTGGCTGCTGGCGGGCCCCGCGGTGCGCCCGCTGCGCAGGCTGACCGAGCAGACGAAATCGTTGGGCAGCGGCGGCGTGCCGAATGTGAAGGGTGCCCGCGAGGCCGAGGAACTCTCCGACGCGATGGCAGGCATGCTGAGCAGGCTGGCCGCCGCGCAGCAGGCCACCACCCGATCCCTGCAGGCCGCACAGGATTTCGCGGCCAATGCCGCACACGAACTGCGCACACCGTTGACGGCCATGCGTGCGGATCTGGATACGCTGCGCATCCACGACCTGCCCGCCGAGGAGCGTGACGAGGTGGTCGCCGACCTGCTGCGCGCCCAGCGCCGGGTGGAGGCCACCATCACCGCACTCGGACAGCTGGCCTCGGGGCAGCTCGCGCAAGCCGAGGACCGTGAGCTGATCGACGTGACCGACATGCTCGACCGGGTGGTGCGGGAGAACGCGCGAGTGCACCCCACCGTCGACATCACGGTGGCCGATGACGACCACGTCACGGTGTGGGGCTGGTCTGGCGGGCTGCGGCTGGCGGTCGACAATCTGGTGCGCAACGCGGCGACCCACGGTGGAGCCAGTCGGATCACACTGACCTGCAACCGGTTACCCGATCGCTTACAGATCGTCGTCGACGACGACGGCTGCGGCCTGCCCGCCGAGGAGCGCACGGCGGTGCTCGGCCGGTTCTCGCGCGGCAGTACCGCCGCGCCCGGCGGTTCGGGGCTCGGGCTCGCGCTGGTCACCCAGCAGGCCGCCCTGCACGGTGGGCGCCTCGAACTCGACGACAGCCCGCTGGGCGGCCTGCGCGCCACCCTGACCATCTCCGAACGCGCACCCGACCAGATCACCTAGCCGGCCTGACCATGAGTCGCGTCAGCGGCCGCGGCGGGGTCGAAGTGACACGCTCCGCTCGCGGTGAAGGGTTCGGCGAGCTGGGAAAAGTAACCTGTCGGATAGTGCGGTTTGGCCGCCATGCCGAGATCGTCCGTCGTGAATCGGCGTTGGGGATCAAAGGAATAGGTGCGGTAGAGGTGATCCCACAGCAGTGTGAACAACCCGAAGTTGACGTCGCCGACACCGGCCCACTTCAGGTGGTGGAACCGATGGCCTTCATTGAGCGCCAGTACCGAGCGCAGCGGGCCGACCCGGTAGTCGACGTTGGCGTGCTGGAGCAGCAATTGCACGGCGACGCACACCGCAAGCGCCGATGCCACCTGCACCGGCACCCCCATGACGATCAGCGGCAGGACACCGCCCAGCATTTCCACGGCCTGATGCAACGGGTGCTTCATCAGGCCGTTGAGACCGTAGAACCGACGAACACTGTGATGAACGGCATGTAGTCGCCACAACCAGCCGATCTTGTGGCTTGCGAGGTGAATCGTGGTGATACCGAAATCCGCCACCAACACTGCGATGAGCAACTGTGCAACGAATGGCAAAGTCCCGGGCCACAAGTGATGCAACGGTGTGACCGCAGCCAGCAGGGGAATGGCCGCGACACTTACCAGGATGAACGATTCGTTGACGAATGCGTGGGCGGTGTCGCGCCCCGCGTCATCGAGCCCGTCGTTCCACTCTCGGCGGTAGGGCACGATGCGCTCCGCGGCAAACGAGCAGCCGACCGCCACCACGATGAGGCCCACCAACCACAACTCGGAAGAATTCCGGGCGGCCAGGAACGCCGCCGCACCGTTGATGCCGATGAGCATGAACGGCACATAGCCGTATCGAATCACTGAAGCGAACATGCAGACCACCGTCGCGCACGCCATCTGTCCGCCGCTTGTACAGATTTGCCGTCTTTCACCTGCGGTCCGGTCGAATCAGCCCCACACCAGGTGTCTGCTCGCGAGGCTGGGTGACAAGCCGAACATTTCATGGCAGACACGGTTGGCGTGCGCGCTGTCGGTGAAGCCGGCGGTGTGGGCCGCGTCGGTCAGCGAAACGCCCTGTTGCAGGGCTTCGATAGCCAGTCGCAACCTCCTCCACCGGATGTAGGCGGGAAACGACTGTCCCACTTGCTCGTTGAACAAGCGGCTCAGGCGGCTGGGCGACAGGCCGACGGAGTTGGCGACCTCCACCAGCGTCACGGGCTCGGGCAGCAGTTCGGTGACGCGTTCGACAGCGAGGCGCACACTGGGGTGCCACAGCCGATGACCCGGCCGATGATCCGCACCGCGGACGTCGGCCAGCATTTCCAGGATTGACGCCGGATCACCCGTCGTGAGATCCATCGACCTCACGAACTCGTGCCCTGCCGCGACCCACCGCGTCACATCCGAACTACCGCTGACGAGTTCGGCGATTCCCGAACCCAGCGCAGACCCGGGGTCGAGGAAAACAAGCGCTCCTCGGACGCGTCGATGCCCGACACGAATGGAGTGTTCACAGCTCGAAGGAATGATCGCCGCCTGCGCAACCGCGCAGTGCCCGCCGCCGTCGGTCAACTCGAAAGAACCCGACAACGCACTCACGATCTGTGTCGCGGCATGGTGGTGACCGTCCGCATCGGACAACGCTCCGACGTAGCACAGGGCGCCATCCGCCACGGCGAGCGCGCCCGCCCACCCTACGGACTCTGCGTCGTCGGCTCCCACTCGCCAAACCTCTCACACCTTGGGCGGGGGACCAGCTGGCACAGCGCTCACCCGCAGCCCGGTAGCCCGCCCTGGCTCAGGCCGGTGATTCGGCGGGCAGCACGTCGGTGCCGGACCCCTTGTTGGACGCCTTGGCGCGCTTCTCGGCACGCACCGCGCGCTTGCCCCGCACGTAGCCCGTGGCCGACACCTGTGCCGACAGCAGCGCATGCTCACCCGCGACGAACGGGTGGAAACCGACACCGGCACCACCACGGCCCTTGACCGGGATATCGGCTACTTCGGTGACCTTCCAGCCCTTTTCCGAGATCGACAGGATGGCCTCGCCGTTCTGGCAGGACAGCGGCAGCGCGGCGATCACCTCGTCCTGCGGTTCACCGTCACCGCCGAGCTTCACCCCGGCCACGCCGTTACCCGCCGCCCCCTGGGGGTTCACCGCGGCGGGATCGATGCGCAGCACCTTTCCGCGCCGCGTCACCAGCGCCAGGTGGTAGCCCTCGCCGAGCACACCGGACCGCAGCAGGCCGGTGATATCCGGTGCCACGGGGATATCGCGGATCTTGAAGGGCAGGCCGTTGCCGTTGGTGAACTTCACACGTCCGTCGGTCCACACCGCCCAGCCGAGACCGGAGGTCAGCAGATCACCGTGGCTGTCCGAGAACACCCCGCGGTCATCGAGGCGCCAGGCGGTGTTGACCTTGCGCTCGCGGGGGCCGTCCTCGTCGGAGCCGGCGGTCACCGGCGTGGCCTCGGCGTCGAGCACGGTGCGGCGGTCGAACTCGGGACCCTTGAACAGCTTGGCTGTCTCGACCAGCTCCTTGTCGATGACCTTGCGGCGCGCATCGGGATCGGTGACCAGTTCGGTGAGCTCGGCGAACTCGGCGTCCAGCTTGTCGGCCTCGGCCTGCAATTCGATGACATCGAGCTTGGTCAGTCGGCGAAGCTGCAGAGCCAGAACGTAATTGGCTTGTTCTTCGTCGATCTCGAAGCGCTTCTGCAGGCCCTGGCGGGCCTCGTCGACCGTCTCGGAATTGCGGATCACCGCGACGGCGGCGTCGATGTCGAGGTGGATCTTCATCAGGCCGGCGACCAGGTGGCGGCGGGCGGTGACCTTCTCCAGTCGGTACTCGCTGCGATGCAGCACCACCGAGTCGCGCAGGTGCAGGAAGGCGCCGATCAGCTCGCGGACATTCCACCAGCGCGGCACCCGGTCCTCGTCGAGGGCCACCAGGCTGGCGGCGAAGGTGGACTCCAGCGGGGTCAGGGCCAACAGCTGATCGCGGATCTGTTCGGCGCTGTACCCGCGTTTGGCGGTGACGACGATGCGCAGGCCGTTGCGGCGGTCGGTGAGGTCCGACATATCGGCCACGCCGGACATCTCGCCGGATTCGACGAGTGCCCGAATGCGTTCCTGCACAGTGTTGCTCGCGACACCGGGCGGTAGTTCGGTGATGACGCAGTTCTTCCCGTCGACGCTGACGGTGCCGCGCACGGTGAGCTGGCCACGCCCGGTGGTGATGTACTCCCGCAGCCCCGCGGTGCCGACAACGGTTGCCCCGCAACCCCAGTCGGGGCCGGGGATCAACTTCATCAGGGTGTCGTCGGTGGTGTTGGGCCTGGCGAGCAGCGCTCGGCACGCGGCCATCACCTCACGCGGGTTGTGCGCGGGCACCTTAGTGGCCCAGCCCTCCGCGATTCCCATCGCGCCGTTGCACAGCAGCACCGGCCATTGCGCGGGCAGCATGGTGGGCTCGACCCACTCACCGTCGAAGGTAGACACCATCGGCACCGCGTGATCGTCGAGTTCGGCGGTCAGCGCGGCTCCCGGTGCCGACAACCGCATCTCGGTGTAGCGGTCGGCGGCGGGAATATCGCCCTGGATGCGGGGGAAGGCGCCCTGTCCGTCGATCACCTTCACGCGCTGGAACTCGGCGGCCATCAGCGCGGCGGCACCGTACATCGAGGCCCCGCCGTGCGGATGCAGATTGCCGGTCACCGCCGAGCAGATCTTCGAGGACTTCTGCGGCTTGTTCCCCGGCAGCAGTCGGGAATCGTGCATTTGGTAGAGCAGACGGCGCTGACCGGGCTTGAGCCCGTCGAACGCCGAGGGGATGGCGCGGTCGCTGACGCTGTAGAGCGCGAAGGTGAGCTGGTAGTGGTTCCAGTAATCGTCGGCGCTCTGATCGAGCACCAGATCGGGATTCTGCTCTGGTATGTCCAGGGTGGCGGTCACGGTGAGTTTCTTCCTAGGTCAGATCCAGAGCGGCGGTGTCGACACGGGCGGCGACATCGGCCATCCACGTGCGCCGGCCTTCCGGTGGCCCGCCGAACAAGATGTGGTGCAACTTCTTGTCGGCATCGTCGGGATGCAGCCGAATGACGGTGCGCCGCTGCGGATCCAGCACCGTGTTCCAGAAGTCGTCGGCGTCCATCTCGCCGAGACCCTTGTTGCGCTGCACCTCGACCTTGCGCTTGGACCTGGCCTTCAACTCGGCCACCGCGGCATCGCGTTCGGACTCGTCCTGGCAGTAGATCCGCTCGGTGCCGTCCTTGACCACGAACAGCGGCGGCAGCGTCACATAGACCATCCCGGCCTGCACCAGCGGGCGGTAGAAGTCCAGGAACATCGAGATGAGGCTGGAGTTGATGTTGCCGCCGTCGGGGTCGGCGTCGGAGGCGAACAGGATGCGGTCATAGCGGCACAGCTCGGGATCGCAGTTGTCGCGCAGTCCACACCCCAGGATCCGCTCGATCGAGTCGAACTCGTCCTTCACGCGCGCCTTGCTGATGGCGAACCCATACACGTTGGGCGGCTTGCCTTTCAGCGGGAAGGCCGCCTGGAAGGTGGCATCGCGGGCGGCCTTGATGGTGCCCAGCGCTGAGTCGCCCTCGCACAGGAACAGCTCGGCACCGGATCCGCGTCCGGTCTCCCGGCTCGGCAGCAGCTTGGGCGGAAGGGACAGGTTGGTGCCCAGTCCCTTGGCCTTCGATGCCGCGCGTGAACGCGCCTTGGCGCCCTCGGCGCTGCGTCGGGCGCGTGCCGATTCCAGCGCCAGTTTGGTCCACAGCGAGACGGTGTCGCCGTTGGCCGGATTGGCCGCCCAGATGGTGACGCTGCGGGCTACGTCGGGGGCCATCGCCACGTTGAGTGAACGCGAGGACACCGCCGTCTTGGCCTGGGAATCCCAGGCCACATCGGGTGCGCGGGTGTCGACGGCCAAGGCGGTCACCGCGACGAAATCCTGTGGCTCCGGACCGTCCTCGCCCTTGGCAAGGCCCAGGTCGCGGATCCGGGATGCGCGGTCGGCCAGTGCCTCGGACAACCCCTTCATGGCGGCCGTCAGATGGGAACCGCCGCCGGGGGTGCGCACGGTGTTGCAGAACGCGGCAACGGTGGCCGGCTCGGCCGGGCCTGCGGTCAGCGACCACCGGAACGGCGTCGGCCCCCGACCCGTGGTGTACTCGCCGCGGCCCTCCACCACGGCGCGCACCGCCGGCGAGGGGGTGCCCGCCGCGGTACACATGAGGTCCAGCAGGGTGTCGCTGCCCCACGGGCCGTCGAACGGCTCCAGCAGCGAGGCGGGGATCTCTTCGCCGGGCCACCCTTCGTCGACCACGGCCAGGTGCACGCCGGGGGACATCCGCGCCGCGGCGTGGGCGCGCAGCAGCACCTCGCCGACATCGATGCTGGAATCCGGGACGACGGCCTTGTCGAACAGGATGCGCACCTCGGTGCCGTGTGCATCGGGTTTGCGGTTGCCGACACCGCGCAGCTTCTGGGTGTCGGCCCGGGTGAAGGGTGCGGTGGGATCGAAATCCTTGCCCTCGAAGGTGCCGGGATAGCCGGCGCCGAAGCTCTGCAGATAGGTCTTGCCGGCGCGGCGCACCGTCACATCGGTGCGGGCGGAGATGAACACCGCTGCCGCGGCGCCGATCCCGTTGAGCCCGGCACCGGTGCTGGTGGCGTCGGTGTGCGCGGAGAACTTGCCGCCGGCGCGCGCGGTGCCGAGCGTCTTGACGATGCCGTTCTTCCCGGTCACCGGATCGGAGTCGACGGGAAGTCCGCGGCCGTCATCGGCGACGCTGACCGAACCGTCGGCGTGCAGGGTGATGGTGACCGTCGATCCGCCGTGGCTGGGATCGGCGACCTCTTCGATCGCGTTGTCGACCAGTTCCCGCAATGCGGTGTTGAGCACGTCGAGGCCCAGATTGACCGCCGGCCGCAGACGGGTGTGCTGGACATCATCGAGTTCGGTGATGTCTGCGGCGTTGTAACTCACTGCTCGTTCTCTCCATCGGGGCCGGGTTGCCGGGGAAATCGTAGTCCGCCGACCCGACATCTGAACGCATCCGAGCGGGATGGGCGCCGGGCCCGGCCGGCAAAGGTCATGCGTGGTCAACCAGTGTGAGACCGCGCACAGCCGATCAGGCGCCCCTCGCACGCCGGCATGGTGATCCATATCCGGTTTCTCGGCCGCGGGTGTGGGAACCCGATGAACATGGCAGGTACCGAGTGGAGGACCCGATGAGCACTCCGACCGAATCGAACGCACCCGTCCTGCTGTACGACGGTGTGTGTGGGGTCTGCAACAGCGCCGTGCGCACCCTCCTGCGCGTCGACAGGGGCGGAACTCTGCGCTTCGCCGCACTGGACAGCGATTTCGCCAGGGACGTCATCGCCCGCCACCCCCACCTCGCAGGCCGGGACTCGGTCGTCTTCGTCGGCGACCCGGGCGGGCGTGCCGAGACGGTCAGCACCGAATCGGCGGCGATGCTGGCGGTCGCGGACTACCTCGGCGGGTGCTGGAAGCTGGCATCGGTCGCGCGGGTGATCCCGGCGTTCCTGCGAGACCGGTTGTACGCCGCGTTCGCCAAGGTGCGCTATCACGTGGGCGGGCAGTACGACACCTGCCCCATCCCGTCGTCCGCGGTGCGCAGTCGGTTCGTCGACGCCAGCTACGGGTGAACCGGGCGGGCGGAGAGCCGCTCGGCCCGCTTGCCGCCGCGCGGCCAGAAGTAACCGCCCGGTTTGCGCGCCTCCTTGGCCAGGAAGTTCAACGTCCCGGCGCACACGGATTCCTTGATGGTGGCGGCCAGGCGGCCCCCGATGTGTAATCCGATGGCGGTGTCGTCGAAGCGGGACAGCTGGATGGTGCCCGCGTGCCTGCCCAGGCTGATGCACTGACCCACCGACGCCGGGTTGAGCACGCGGGGTTGCCTGCCCTCGATGTGGGCCAGCACGGTGTCGGCGGCCTGCGCCGCCAACGGCATGGCGAGCTGGCAGCTCATCCGCAACGGCAGCGCCGAGGGTGCGGCCGCATCCCCGGCCGCGACGATGGACGAATGGCCGACGCTGGTCAGTGTCTCGTCGGTGACCAGGCGGCCGAGGGAGTCCGTGGCCAATCCGCTGTTGGCGGCCAGGGTCGGGACGCCGAACCCGGCGGTCCACACCGTCACCGCGGCGGGCACCTCGCGGCCGTCGGCGAGCGTCACGTGATCGGTGGTGACGGCGGCCACCCTGGCGTTCTCCAGGACGCCGACACCGAGCTTGTGCAGCCGCGCGGCCACCGAACGACGGCCGCCCGCGGCCAGCGACGGCCCGAGCGTGTCGGTGACCACGGTGACCGCGCGGCCACTCTCGGCGAACTCGGCGGCCGCCTCGATACCGGTGAGGCCGCCGCCGACGACCACGATCGGTGCCGACGGCGCCAGCTCGGCCATCCTGGTGGCCAATGCGTGGGCGGCCTCCAATTCGCCCAGCGGATAGGCGAATTCGGCCGCCCCCGGTACCGAGGCGGGCACTGCGGCGGTACTGCCGACGGCGTAGATGAGGTGGTCGTATGCCAACGACGACCCGGATGCCAGCAGGATCTTGCGGGCATCGGCGTCGATCTTGTCGGCCGAGTCCACGATTAGCCGCACCCGCGGTGACAACACCGTGGCGTAGTCCGCGACGGCGTCGTCGGTACCGGCCACCAGCTGGTGCAGCCGGATGCGTTCGACGAATTCCGGACGAGGATTGACCAGCGCGACGTCGACATCGGCCCGCTGGAGCACTCTGTTGGCGGCCAGCACACCGGCGTATCCGCCGCCGATGACAACGATCTGGGTGGTAGGCATCGCGCATCCCTTTCCTCGATGAGATACCTCGACAGTGACATCCCGATCGGGCCGCACGGACCACGGAAAACCCGTAGTCGGTGTTTCCGTTTCCTGGTTAAAGGGCACCTGAGGTCTCACCATGACCAGTCACCCCACATTCGGCGTCGAGGAGGAGTTCCTCCTGATAGATCCGCACTCGGGGGCGCCGCTGCCGGTCAACCGAGAGGTCGCCGAGCACGCCGAGCGCCGCGGTGTCGACCTACAACTCGAACTGACCAGCTGCCAGGTCGAGACCGCCACGAAGGTCTGTGACGATCCCGCGGAGCTGCTGTCGCAGTTGCGCAGGCTGCGGCGCGGGGCCGCCGATGCGGCCGACGCCGCCGGCGCCCGGTTGTTGGCCGTCGGGCTGCCGCCGACCCTGCCCGAGCACTTCCCGGTCACCGATACGCCGCGATACCGGCAGATCGCGTCCCGGTTCGGGATGATCGCCCGAGAGCAGGGGATCAGCGGTTGCCATGTGCACGTGGCGGTTCCGGATCGCGATGCCGCGATCCGGGTGAGCAACCGATTGCGTCGCTGGCTGCCGTTGCTGTTGGCCCTCACCGCCAATTCGGCGATCTACCGCAACGCCGACAGCGGGCACGCGAGTTGGCGTCACATCCTGTGGTCGCGGTGGCCCAGCGCGGGCCCGACGCCGTACTTCGCATCGGCCGATGACTACGACGGTGCGGTGCAGATGATGGTGGATTCCGGGGCGATGCTCGACGCCGGGATGGTCTATTGGGATGTCAGACCCTCGGCGAACTTCCCCACCGTCGAGGTGCGGGTGGCCGATGTGCCGGCGACCGTCGCCGAGACGGTGTTACACGCCGCGCTGATCAGGGCGGCGGTGATGACCGCCCTCGACGACGACCGCGGCACCCCGGTGGTGCAGTTGTCAGGGCATGAGCTGAACGCGGCGTACTGGCGGTCGGCGCACGACGGGTTGGCCGGTGAGGCGGTCGACCTCGGTGGACACGGTTGCGCACCGGTGATCGATCTACTCAGGTCGATGGTCGATCACCTCGCGCCCGCACTGCGTACCGTCGGTGATTTCGGTTTCGTGGCCGACGAATTGGAAAGGGTCTACGGCGAAGGCAACGGTGCGATGCGCCAACAGGCCGCGTGGGGGCGCCGCGGCGAGATCGCCGATGTGCTGGATGAGGCGGCCGCGGCGACCGTCGAGGGATGCTAGGCGCCGAACAGTCGCTCCGCCAACGCCACCAGGGGTGCGTGCAGTGACCGGACGTCACCGGAGTCACTGTCGGCCAACTCGTGGGTCGCCAACGAGGCGATCGCGGCGACCAGGGCACGGCACGCGAACCGGCCTTCCTCGTCGTCGATCCCGAACACCTCCTGCACGCTGTCGACCGTGCGCTGCTGTAATCGCATCCGGGCGTGCAGGGCTTCGGGCCCCGCGGCATAGACCTCCACGAGGTAGACGCGCGCCATCGCCGGGTCGCGAGACAGGGTGTCCAGATAGTTCGTCAGGACCGCGCTGAACACGTCCAAGGGGGTCGACTTCTCGGGCAGTGTGCCCGCGGCGAGGCTGACCCGGTCGTGGATGCGTGCGTAGGCATCGAGGAAGCAGGCCTGCTTGCTGTCGTAGTGCTCGTAGAAGGTCTGCTTGGACACCCGGGCCCG
Organism: Mycobacterium sp. VKM Ac-1816D; assembly: GCF_000416385.1. Lineage (NCBI taxonomy): Bacteria > Bacillati > Actinomycetota > Actinomycetes > Mycobacteriales > Mycobacteriaceae > Mycobacterium > Mycobacterium sp. VKM Ac-1816D. The sequence goes on along the minus strand of NZ_AOHQ01000142.1, from coordinate 90,888 downwards.
CTCGGATATGTCGGTGACCGTCGTGCCCGCAAAACCCTTGTCCTGCAACACCTCGCCAAGCGCGGCGATCATCCGGCGGCGTTGGTCGGCGGCGACCTCTTCGCGCGTCAGGCGGTGCCGTCCCGGCGGCAACTTGGCAGCCACTGTGCACCCCCCGGCACTCCACATGCCTCAATTGTGTACGTAATCGTTTATGATGCTACGTGCAGCAGTCGGCGTCGAGGGGTCGCCGACTCTGCGTCAACCGTTACCCGACAGGTCGTGGTCCATCGATGGCGAACCTTGTCCGGCCCTGCCGCGTCGTGGCCACCGTCGGCATCGTGTGCGCCATCGTGGCAATCTCCGCATGTGGCCACCAGGATCGCCCGCGGTCGGCCGACACATCCTCCTCAGCCGCGGTGGCCGTCGACTCGCCTGCGCCCGGCGAGAGCGACGATCCGAGCCCGCCACCCGCTCCCATTGCGCCCGCCGCCTTCGCCGCGCTGAGCGGGGCGGTCGAGGAGGCGATCGCCGCGCACCGACTGCCGGGCGCCGTGGTTCAGGTGGGGCACGGCGGTACCGTGGTCTTCCGCCGTGCCTTCGGCGACCGGAGGCTGGCCGGCGAACCGGGGCTGGACGGGACACCGGCGCCCGCGGAACCGATGACCACCGACACCCTCTTCGATCTGGCCTCGCTGACAAAGAGCCTGGTCACGGCCACGGCCGTCATGCAACTTCGCGAGCAGGGCAGGGTGGAGCTCGACGAACCGGTGCAGACCTATCTGCCAGGGTTCAACCCGACCGGTGATCCGCGCCGCGCGTTGGTGACCGTGCGGATGCTGCTCACCCACTCCTCGGGTATCGCGGGGGACCTGAGCCTGGACGGTCCCTGGGGGCTGGAGAAACCGGACAAGCCCGAGGGCCTGCGCCGGGCTCAGGGCGCGTGGGTGGTGACCGAACCCGGCCAAGGCTTCCATTACTCGGATATCGGCTTCATCCTGCTGGGCGAGATCGTCGAGAAGTTGACCGGTCGCGATATCGACGAGCAGGCGGACTCCGCGGTGTTCGCGCCGCTGGGCATGGCCGACACCGGCTACCTGCCCCTCGCGAAAGCGTGTGGGCCGCATGATGTGCGCGGCGGCGCTGTGGTGGCAGAACCGGATGGCCCCCGAGCGCAGCGGTGCGCGCCGGGGACCTGGTCGACCGACCTGCTGGCGCGTATCGCACCGACCTCGCACGATGGGGACACCCCGGGACGCAATCCCGACTACGGGTACCTGTTGCGCGGCAGCGTCCATGACCCGACCGCCCGCCGGATGGGCGGCGCGACGGGCAGTGCCGGTGTCTTCACCACCGCCAGCGATATCGGCCGGTTCGCCCAAGCGCTGCTCGACCGGCTGGCCGGCCGTGGAAGTCCGTTCCCGCTGACACGGGCGTCGGCGGAACTCATGACGCGTGGCCAGCACCTGCCCGACGGGAATGTGCGGGCCCTCGGCTGGGATGTCGACACCGCGCATTCCGCACCGCGCGGGTCGCTGCTGCCCGTCGGCAGTTTCGGCCACACCGGCTTCACGGGTACCTCGTTGTGGATCGATCCCGGCTCGGATACCTACATCGTCGTACTCGCCAACGTCATCCACCAGCCGGGCGGTCCGCCCATCGGATCCCTCGCCGGCCGGATCGCCACCGAGGCGGCACGTGCTCTACATCTCTATGGCTGACGGCGGGAATCAAATCGATTGCGGGTGCTGTTGAAGCGGATATCGGAACAGCAGTCACAAGAAAGAGGCGAGACCGATGAAGAAGATCGGATTGGCGGGCATGATCGCCGGAGCATTCACCGCAGCGGTCGTCGGACTGGCAGGTCCCGCACAGGCGCAGGCACCCCTGGACATGGTGCCGCAGACCGACGGTATCTACTACCCGGACAACAACGACTACTACCCGTGGTTCAACCAGCTGTACCCGACGGTCAAGGTGCCCCAGGTCGACACCTCCGTTCGGCACTGATACTTCGACACAGCACATACAGCGAGGGCGCCCGCATTGCGGGCGCCCTCGCTGTATGTGGCGACAGGTGCCGCATCGTCTGCGGCTACCAAAGGAATTCGAGCGATCGGGTGGCGCGGCGGAGAGGCCCGGTCTGCACAGAGCGTGCTGTTCCGGCGGTTCAGAGTATTCCGATACCTCCGCTCCAGGGCCACATTCCGAACTGGGTCTCACCCAGCTCGCCCGGGGAACTGGTGAGCTGAGCATCGCCGGGGCTCTGGCATACCGTCGACGAGCCGGAGACGATGCTGCCGGCGTTGGTGCAGGACGGTGTGTCGGGCTCGTCGGCTGCCGCCAATGGTGCGACCAAGACGGGTCCACAGATGCCGGTCGCGGTGAGCAGTGCGGCGATGGCCAAGCGGGCGTTCATATCTCATAACCTTTCCTCGGTGCAGCGATCATAGGTTGCGATAGCGACCGGCACGGCGTCTGGCGAAATCAGCCAGCGTGTGTGAAGGAATCCTGCAGTCTTCTGCCAGGTTCCAGATCGACCACCGTGGCCTACAGTAGCGCTGAGAAGTCGTCAATTGTGATGGGAGACAACAATGTTGAATGCCACGCGCCGGTTTGTGATCGGAGCCTTGGGTGCTGCCGCCATTGCTGGTGTGGTGGCAGCCCCGCCGGCAATCGCCGAGCCTCCGCAGGCACCCGACCACTGCACCGCGGCGGACCTCGCCGGCATCGCGGCCGGGGTGTCTGCTTCGACTTCGGCCTACCTGTTCACCCACCAACAGGCCAACGAGTTCTTCACCAGTCTGCATCCATTGCCCGATAATCAGAAGCAGGCAAAGGTCGATGCCTTCTTCGCCGCGAACCCACAGATGGCTGCTGAGCTCAAAGGGATACGTAAACCACTGCAGGAAGCAAAGATTCGATGCGGAGATACCAACGGTGACGGTGTCGTGGATATTCTCTAGCCGATGAACCGGCCGGGTGATGTGCACTTTCGGACTGCGGCATGGCTTCAGCGCGGATTCGGGTCCTCGACGGCTTCGGGTTCGGGGTCGAGATCTGGATCGACCGTCGCTGGAACGGGGCCACCACCCACCTGATCGGCCAGCTCCAGTCCGGCGCCGGCGTAGACGTTGAAGGCGATCTCGACGCCCTGCTCCTTGGCCCACGCCACCTCGTCGTCGTAGCGGGCCACCGCGGCAACGGTGCCGCTGAAACCGGACTCGCGGAGGCAGTCGAGTGCGGTGACGTTGGCGCCGTGCCGAGGCATGGCCAGGATGGCGATGCGCGCCGATTCCGAATGCCGCAGCCGGTGCCAGAAGTCCAGGTCGGTGGCATCACCCTCGACGACCCGCAGCCCGTCCTCGGCGAGCCGCTGGATGCGGCGCCCGTCGTAGTCGACTCCGACCACCCGCAAGCCGTAGTGATCGGTAAGGCGTTGATAGGCGGCGAATCCGACGCGGCCCATGCCGATCACCACGACCTCGGCATCACCGGCATCGACCGGGCGCTCCTCGGGCTGCAGTTTCTGTTCGTCCTGGGCGGGCAGCCGGGCGGCGATCTTCTCCACCATCAGGTGTCCGCGACCGTTCACCAAGGCCGAGACCACGAAGCTCAGCGCCACCGCGATGGACATCTCCACGAGCCAGGCGGGCGCCAGCATGCCGGCCGAGACGCCGACCGACACCACGATGAGCCCGAACTCGGAGTAGTTCATCAGACTGAGCCCGGCCAGCAGCGAGGTGCGGTGCCGCAGCCGCATCAGCGACAGCAGGGCGACGTACCACCCTGCCTTGAAGGGCAGCAGCAGCACCATGAGCATCGCCACGCCGATTGTCGGGAGATCGGGCAGTCCGGTCAGCCCGATCGACACGAAGAAGCCGACCAGCAGCAGTTCCTTGATGTGGAACAGCGAACGGGCCAGTTCCGAGGATGCCGAATGCGATGCCAGCAGGACGCCGATGATCAACGCACCCAGGTCACCCTTGAGGCCGACGGCCGAGAACAGGGCGTAGCCAGGGACGAAGGCCATCACGATGCCGAACAGCGACTGCATCTCGCCGTGCCCGAGCCGGGTCCAGATCTTGCGCAGCACCCGCGTCAGCGGCCACAGGCCGACCAGTGCCAAGGCCCACGGGCTGGGCAGGTGTCCACTGGTCGCGGTCAGGAACACCACCGCGACGATGTCCTGCATGACCAGGATGCCGATCGCGACGCGGCCGTACAGCGCGTGCGACTCCCCGCGCTCCTCCAGCACCTTCACCACGAAGACCGTGCTGGAGAAGGACAGTGCGAAGGCGAGTAGCGCGATGGTCTGCAGGCTCTGCCCGGTCAGCATGGACATCCCGGCCACGGCCGCCAGCCAAAGTGCGGCACCGCCGAACACGACGCTGATCAGCATGTGAACCGAAGTCGTCAGCCATACCTCGCGGCGGAGCAGGATCCGCACGTCGAGTTTCAGCCCGATGGCGAACAGCAGCAGGGTGACGCCCAGATCGGCCAGGATCTCCAACTGCGGAATGTGCTCCACGTCGAGGGCATTGATGACGAAACCGGCTGCCAGGAATCCGACCAGCGGGGGAAGCCGGAAGGCCATGGCGAGTCCGCCCAGCCCGAACGTCACGACGAGGTAGATGGCGACAGTCGTCATGGGCGGCTCGGGTCCTCCGGAAAGCTCGTCGTGGCGGGCGAGCCCTCAGTATCGCGGCAACGGCCGCAGATCTCTCACCGGCTACGGTGCCGAGCCGAGGTGGGCGAACACCGTGTCGACGGATTCGGCCATGGTGCGCGCCTTACCGGCCGCCCACCGACGCCATGCGAGATCGAGGCAGGCCAGGGCGGCAGCGATGACCGGCCGGGCCGCCTCTGGCCTGTCGATACGGGCGGCCAGCACCGGGGTGAGCGCGTCCTCGTAGGCGAAACGACGCTGCGCCATCCTGGTGCGCAGTGACACGGTGGCGTTGATCATCTGCACCCGCGAGCGCTCCAGCTCGGAGTGCTCGTCGATATGGGTCAGCGCCTCGGTGAAGGCCCGCTGTATCAGCTGCCATGGGGTTTCGCCGGTCCTGGCGGGGAGATCCTGCAAGGCGGCGACGTAGTCGATCGAGGACGCCTCGATGGCCGCCAGGACGGCGTCCTCCTTGGACCCGAAGTACCGGAAGAAGGTGGCCCTGGAGATGCCGACCTCGCCGGCGGCCTCTTCGACCGTCACCGCGTCGAAGCCGCGACGGGCGAACAGCTCGCTCATCGCCTGCGCGATCTCGGTGCGCAGGGCTAGCCGTGCGCGCTCCCGTACTCCGGCGGCCATGGCGCAAGACTAACGCACCTGATGCGGAATATCAGAAGAGAAACTGCGGCTTCAACTTGATACTCAGTCTCACGCGACGGTAGCGTGACTCGGGCTAGGCGAGGGAGGACGTTGATGACAGTCGATACCCGGGCAGCTGTGGACACCCCGCCCGGTCCGCCGGTGCCCGGTGCGCGCAGCGGGCCGGTTGTCGGGGCGCTGGCCTTTGCCGGGATGACGGCGGCCTTCACCCAGACCATCCTCATCCCGATCCAGGGTGAGTTGCCCCAGCTGCTCGACGCGTCCAGCGGCCAGACCGCGTGGGTCATCACCATCACCCTGCTGGTCGCCGCCATCTGCACGCCGATCTCCGGGAAGCTCGGCGATATGTACGGCAAGCGCCGCATCGCGCTGAGCCTGCTCGGTGTCCTGATGTTCGGTTCGGTCGTCGCTGCGCTGTCCTCGACGGTGGTCCCGCTGATCGTCGGTAGGGGTTTGCAGGGTGTCGGCATGGGTGTCATCCCGCTCGGTATCGCCATCCTGCGCGATACCCTCCCGGCCGAGCGGCTCGGCTCGGGCATTGCCCTGGTCAGCGCCACACTCGGCGTCGGCGGGGCGCTCGGGCTGCCGATCAGTGCATTCGTCACCGAGCACTTCGACTGGCATGTGCTGTTCTGGCTCGCCGCAGGCCTCGGCGCCATCGCCTTCACCCTGATGTGGACTCTGGTGCCCGCGAGCGGGATACGAGCAGGTGGCCGCGTCGACGGGATCGGCATCCTCGGGTTGGCGATCGGGCTGTCCGGTGTACTGCTTGCCATCTCTCAGGGCAACCAGTGGGGCTGGACATCGCCATCGACCCTGGGGTCCATGGTCGGCGGGCTGATCGTCCTGCTGATCTGGGGATGGCTGGAGCTGCGTGTCCGGGAGCCGCTGGTGGATCTGCGGGTCAGCGCCCGCGCCCCGGTCCTGCTGACCAACCTGGCCTCGATCGCCATGGGCTTTGCGCTGTTCTCATCGCAGATCGCCTTTCCCCAACTCCTTGAGTTGCCGGTCGAAGCGGGCGGGCTGGGCATGCCGCTTCTGCAGGCGAGCCTGTATCTGATGCCGGCCGGTCTCGCGATGCTGGCGATGTCCCCGATCTCGGGTCGGCTGATCGCGCTGTGGGGACCCAAGCCGCTGCTGATCGCCGGCGCGGCGATCATGGGTTCCGGTTATGTGGTGGCGGTGCTCGCCGATCTGCATGCCGGACACATCCTCGTCATCAACATCCTCATCGGCATCGGAATTGGGCTCGGTTATGCCGCCATGCCGACGCTGATCATGCGGGCGGTCCCGGCATCGGAAACAGGTGCTGCCAACGGGCTCAACACCCTGATGCGTTCGCTCGGCACGGCTACCGCCGCCGCGGTGATCGCCGCGGTGCTCACCCGATCGGCGGAAGTGGTGCAGGGCGTGCCGGTTCCGAGCGCCACGGGATTCCACGCGGCCTTCCTCTTCGGCCTCGGTGCCGCCGCGCTGTGCACGGTGATCGCGGTTTTCATCCCGCGCTCCCGGCCGGTCACCGATGAATGAACCTTGTTGTACACAGCCCCGATTCCTGACGATTCGCTGTACGCTTTCATCTATCCGATGAAAGGACCCTTGTGATCACGTCACGTTTGACCGTTGCTGCCCTGCTCGCCGGCGCAGGTGCTGTCGGCGCAATCATGGCCGCCCCGATGGCATCTGCCGAGCCCAGCTGCACGCAGGCCGGCAGCATCGTCTCCGGATCCAGCACCGTGTGCCAGACCCCGGGCAACGCTCAGATCACCAGCTCGCCCGGCGAGCTCGGCGAGACCCAGTGGGGCATGTGGCCCTGGGGCTACGGTGGCTACGGGGGCATCGGGATTCTCTGACCTAAGTTTTCGGCAAGCGCCGGCATCCGCGTCATGCGGCTGTCGGCGCTTGTTTTTGGTCGGCATGCACCGACCTAAACGTCGAAACCCGGATGGCGCGTGCGGCGCTCATCCGGGTTTCGACGTTCAGTGCCCCGTCGGGCGGTGCCCTATGACGGAGATCCGCTGTGGGTCAGAGGATGTCGACGTCCCCGTCGCTGTCGACATCGCCGCAACGAAGGCGGACGTCCTGCAACGGCTTGCGAATGTTCTTGAGCTCCGCGCCGATCTGCGGGTTGGCATTGAAGTAATCGTTGACCTTCTGCTCGATCTGGTCGTGCGGCAGACCGTGCAGGCTGGTGAAGAATTCGTTCACCTGGGGGCGGGTGAACAGGTAGGCCGACGTCGCCGCCGACACACCGGATTGCACGCCCGCAAGGTCGGCTGCCGTGCAGTTCGGCGGCGGGACGGGCTCGGCGAATGCCGAAGGGGCGGCACCGAGCAGCGCCGCGCCGGTGACTGCGCCGGCTCCCAAGATTCCGACTACCGCACGACGGGCATTGAGCAACATTGATCGGCTCCTTTGTAGATCCGTGGTCAGGACGTGACGACGCGCCAGTGTGATGCTGACCTTCACAGCTAATCAGATTTTCGGTGCAGTTTCTCGACTTGGGTCACACCGGTGGGCTGCGTCGGAAGGGTCGTCAGCGGCAGATATGCCGGTGGAAGGGCGGACCTCCGGTACGGAGGCGGACCAATTTGACGTAGATGACTATTTGCTGTCAGGTGGCATCGCTTCGGTTCGCTCAGGATATTCACAGGGATGGCATTGCTCAATAGTTGCGATCGCAAAATTTGTTGCTCATAACGCTACTTCGGTATCGGAATCACCCCTACAGTCTGGGAGGCCGAACAACGCCTGGTACATCGGAGTTCGGCCGACGGCATCACGGGATCGTGGGCGCAGGGGAGGCGCGCGCGATCCCGACTGACACGGGGGCATGGAACGAGCTTTGGAGAACAACTCTTATGTGTGCAGCCCCGGCCCGTCACCGCGTCACGCGAAGCGACCAGTCGAACTGGCAGGCCAGGGGACTTCTGGAGTCCGGTGACATCGCAGGTCAGGCACGCCACGCCCGCAAGGTGACCTCGGCATATGCGCTGCACATCGGCCGCGTCGGCGCGCTCGCGGTATCGCTGGGCGTCGGCTTCGCCATCGCCGGGGCCGCCCAGCCCGCCTACGCCGATACCGGCACCGAGTCGCCGTCGCGATCCGACAGCGGGAACGACTCATCTGCGAGCGACACGAAGAACTCACCGGCCACGGGTCCGGAGTCCGGGTCCGGCGTCGATTCCGACCGCGACACCGACTCGGGGCACACGCCGACCGGCGGTGCATCGGCAGGGCAGGCCGGTAGCGGGGCTGATGACGGGGCTGATGATGACGAGGACGACGGCGCGATCGATCCCGGACGTGTCGACACCGAGCTCGACACCGACGAACCCACCGAGGAAGCCACCGGCGAACCCACCGATGTCATCGTCGACCCGGCCGAGCCGGTAGGCGACACCGATACCGACACCGATCCCGGCCGCAAGTCCCGGCCGCCGGTCGCATCGGTCGAGCCGGCGTCGGTCGTCACGACATCCCCGGGCCACACCGACGCAGCTGCCGAGTCCGAAGAGTCGATTCCGGAGTCCGAGACCCAGGAGTCCGCACCGGCTCCGCTCGAGCAGGAACCGGCCGAGCAGGCCCCGGGCACCGAGGTGGCTCCCGCGCCGTCGGTGCGGGACTCCGCGGTGTCCGGTGGCACCGACACGCCCAAGATGTACGCGGCAAGCGCCGCGGCCAATGAGTCGGCTCCCGTGCTGTCACCGCTGGATGTCCTGGTGAACACGATGATGGCGTGGGTCGCTCGGCAGATCAGCCACACCTTCGTCAACCGGACACCGGTGGCCGGGCCCATCGTCTACGAGCAGAACGTCCTGGGCCAGGTCTACATCGACCTCAACGCCACCGACCCCAACGGTGATGTCCTGACCTACGACATCATCCAGCCCGAGAAGGGCTGGGTGTATCGCGACCTCATCACCGGGAAGTTCGTCTACACCCCCTACGCACTGGTGACCGGCCAGCCGTTGGTGGACAGCTTCCAGATCGTCGTGCGCGACGACTCCGAGCATCTGCCGGGGGTCCTCGGCCAGATCCAGACGCTGGTCGAGACGGTCACCCGATTCCTCGGCATCGCCGAGGCCGACAATCTCACGATCACGGTGCCGGTCACCGTCGATCCGGTCTATCAGGCGCCGCCCTTGGTGACCCCGATCGTGGGCGGTGGCTACAAACTCGGTGAACAGCCCGCCCATATCGTGTCGACGGTCGATATCGTCGACGGTGATTCGACGACACTCAAACGAGTCGTCATCAAGATCGCGACCTTGGCGCAAACCGGTGACACGCTGTCCTACACCGCCCCCACCGACAGCCCCATCCTCGGGACCTGGGATCCCGACACCTTGACCCTCACGCTGGAGGGGACGGGGACGCTCGCCGAGTATGAGGCGGCGATCAAGGCCGTGACGTTCTCGGCGACCGAGGGCGCGCTGCTGGTACGCGGACTCACGATCTCGGCGACCGACTCCGATGATGTCCCCAATATCGCCCCGGGTTTCGTGACCGTGGCGGTTTGGCCGGCCACCGCCCTTCCGCCGCTGGTGACCCCGATTGCCGGTGGTGGTTTCACCATCGGTGGCAATCCGTCGAAGATCGTGTCGGGGGTGGATATCGTCGATGGTGATTCGGGCAAGTTGTCCAAGGTCGTGGTGAAGATCGCGACGTTGGGCCAGAGCGGTGATGTGTTGGGTTATGTTGCGCCGTCGGGTAATCCGGTCACGGCGACCTGGGACGAGAACACCCGGACGTTGACGTTGGTCGGTGAGGGGACGCTGGCTCAGTACGAGGAGGCGCTCAAGGCGGTGACGTTCAGTGCCACCCAGGGTGCGGCGCTGGTGCGTGGTCTGACGATCTCGGCGACCGACGAGCACGGTATCGAGAACATCGCGCCGGGATTCGTCACCGTCGGTGTGTCCTCACCGACGCGGTTGGTTCCGCTCGTCACCCCGATCGGCGGCCGGTCGTACACCATCGGCAGTTCACCGGTGAATCCTGTCGCCGCCGTCTCCATCGTCGACGCCGATTCCAGCCACCTGCAACAGGTGACCGTGCGGGTCACGGCGTTCGGCAAGGACGGCGACACCTTGGTGTTCGCGGGACTGCCGAACAACCCGGTGACCGCCAGCTATGACGCCGGCACCAGGACGCTGACCCTCTCCGGTATCGCGACCAAGCAGCAGTACGAAGATGCCCTCAAGGCGGTCACCTTCTCCGCCACCCAAGGAGCGTGGACAACCCGCACCATCCTGATCGTCGCGACCGATACCGACGGGGTGACCAGCGCGGCCGGATCGTTGACCTTGTCGGTCTGGTAGCCAACGATGGAGTGGTGGATCCGGCGCTGGTAACTCTCGATCAGATCACCGCGGCCGCCGAGCTGTTGGCCCCGGTGATCCGGGAGACCCCGGTCATCGCATCGCGGGTGCTGTCCGAACGTACCGACCGGCAGGTGTGGCTGAAATGCGAGAACCTGCAGAGGACCGGCTCGTTCAAGCCCCGCGGTGCCTACAACCGCATCGCGAATCTCGATGGTGAGCAACGCGCCCGCGGTGTGGTGGCGGCCAGCGCGGGCAACCACGCGCAAGGGGTGGCCTGGGCGGCAACGGAGTTGGGCATCGAATCGACGGTGTTCATGCCCGAGAACGCGGCGTTGCCGAAGGTGGTCGCCACCAAGGCCTACGGTGGTCGGGTCCACCTGGTCGGGGCAACCCTGGCCGACGCCCTCGACGCCGCGGCCGAGTTCGCCACCGAGACCGGGGCGGTGCTGATCCACCCCTTCGACCATCTCGACATCGTCGCGGGACAGGCCAGTGTCGGACTCGAGATACTGCGCCAGATCCCGGACGTGGCAACCATTCTGGTGCCGACCGGCGGCGGCGGTCTGGTGGCGGGCATCGCCGCGGCGATGCACCATCTGGCACCGCGGGTCCGTGTCATCGGCGTACAGGCCGCCGGTGCGGCGGCCTGGCCGATATCGCTGGGGCGCGGTGAGCCGGTTCGGGTGCAGTCGATGTCGACGATGGCCGACGGGATCGCGGTCCCCTTGCCGGGGCAGGTGCCCTTCACCCATGTGCGCGAACTCGTCGACTCGGTGGTGACGGTGTCCGAGGAGGCGCTGTCCGGTGCACTGCTGCTGTGCCTCGAGCGTGCCAAGCTGCTGGTCGAGCCCGCCGGAGCCGCCGCGGTCGCCGCGCTGATGACCGGCACAACGGCGGTCGACGGTCCGGTGTGCGCCGTGCTCTCCGGCGGCAATATCGATCCACTGGTCCTGACCCATGTGATGAACCACGGGCTGCGGGCGGCCGGTCGGTATCTGGTCGTCAAGGCGGTGATCCCCGACCGGCCGGGTGGGCTCAGCGGATTACTGAGTGTCGTCAGCGCCAGTGGGGCCAGCGTGCTCGATGTCGTCCATCGCCGCACGGCGCCGACGCTGGGGCTCGACGAGGTGGAGGTGATGCTGACCGTGGAAACCCGGGGCACTGCTCATCGTGAAGCCGTGCTGGCCGCACTCGCCGAGGCCGGCGTGCGGGCCGGCGTCGACGAGCACTGAACTCAGCTGAACCGGACGTTGAGCGTCGCCAAACCGAAGATCTTGCGCCCGCCGGACTTGGCCCCGACCACGACCACGCCACTGCGCGTCTCGGGGTCCAGCGATTTGATCTTCCCGGTGAACTCGATCTCGGTGCCGACGGCGGGAACGATCGCGGGCTGGGAGAGCCGGACCGCGTAACGGGTCGCCGCGCCCGGGTCGCCGGACCATGCCGAACCGAAGCTGTTGCCCAGGCCCATCGTGAGCATCCCGTGGGCCAGCACGTCGTCCTGCCCGGCGAGCTTGGCGATGTTCTGGTCCCAGTGCAGTGGGTTGGCATCACCGGACACACCGGCGTAGTTGACCAGGTCACCTCGTGACAGTCGCGCCTGCTGTGTCGGCAAGGCGTCGCCGACAGTCACATCGGCGAACGATCGCGATGTGGGCCTGCGCTTGCTGCCGTCGGCGACGGTCACGGTGCCCCCCGGCCGGACCTCCTTGTGGTACGGCGCTTCGGAGTCCTCGGCGCCGAGCATGTTGATGCCGTGCATCATCACGCCCTGCACCGCGGGCCGGATCGCCGGGTCGACCTCTTCGGCGCCGATACCCATGACCGTGGTGTGCAGGGTGTGCACCACCTCGCCCGCGGTGTCGGTGAAGGTGTTGGTGACGGTGATGAGGTCACGGCCCGCGACGTGGCGCACCGAGGTCAGCTCGACATCGATGGTCAGCTCGTCACCTTCGACGATCGGGCGGTGCTGCTCGAAGACCTCCTCGGTCTGCAGGTACATGTCGTAGCCGACCACGATCTGCTCGAACATGCGCTGGTTGCAGGCCATGGCGGGAGTGGATGTGAAGGTCATCGGCGCGACCAGGCCTGGGTAGCCGAGTGCGCGGGCCGCGTCCAGGTCCCAGTGCGCCGGGTGCTTGTCCTGCACCGCGCGTGCGAACTCGCGGATCTTCTCCCGACCCACCAGGTAGGTACCGTCCATCTGGTAGTAGTGGCCGACCCGTTCTTGAAGTGTCGACGCTTCTGCTGCTGCGGTCATGTGGGGCTCACATCTTCTATCTGCAAATTTGCCGAAGTTCTCTCCAGCACCCTAACGCGGAACGGCCGTGGCGCCGGAATCCGGGGATCGACGAAGCGAGCTCACCGCCCCGGGGGTCCTGGCGATCCCGACTCGGTGCGGGGACGGGGCCTTGCTGAAGAACACCCGGTCGATGCGATCTCTCTAGGCTGGAGCCGTGCTCTTCATCTTCGGCTTCGGCACCAAACAGAAGCTGCTCGGCGAGGCCGGCGTCCGGACCTGCCCGCGCTGTCACAACACCACGGCATGGTCGCGGGTACGTCGGTACCGGCAATTCACCCTGTTCTTCGTCCCGATCGCGCGCTGGGGGCGCACGCAGTTCGAGACCTGCGGCATCTGCGGCGCGAATGTGCCCGCATGACCGCCACGCTCGTGGTCAAGGACGTGGCCGGCGGGTACGCGCACCGGACGTTGTTCGAGAACGTGAACGTGACGGTGAGCCCGGGCGATGTGCTCGGTGTCGTCGGGGCCAACGGTGCGGGCAAGAGCACCCTGATGCGGATCCTCGCGGGAGAGCTGTCGCCGTTGGACGGCACGATCAGCCGTGCCCCCGCCGACGCGTTCATCGGCTGGTTACCGCAGGAGCACGAACGTGTCGCCGGTGAGAGCGTCGCGGCCTACATCGCGCGGCGGACCGGATGCGCGGCCGCCACCGCCGCCATGGAGGCTGCGGCGGAGAAACTGTCGGAATCCGATGCCGCCGCCGATGCCTACGGCACGGCGCTGGATCACTGGCTGGCCACCGGTGCGGCCGACCTGGAGGAGCGGCTGCCGGTGGTCTTGGCGGATCTGGCATTGGACGTCGAGCCGGATGCCACACTCATGACGGCTCTCTCGGGTGGCCAGGCGGCCCGGGTCGGATTGGCGGCCCTGATGCTGTCCCGGTTCGACATCGTCCTGCTCGATGAGCCAACCAACGATCTCGACCTCGTCGGCCTGGAACGTCTCGAACAGTTCGTGCGGGATCTGCGTGGCGGGGTCGTGCTGGTCAGTCACGACCGGGAGTTCTTGACGCGCACGGTGACTCGCGTGCTGGAACTCGATATCGCGCAAAACCAGACCACGGTCTACGGCGGTGGTTATCAGAGTTATCTCGAAGAGCGCGCGGTCGCGCGCAGGCATCGCCGCGAAGAGTACGAGGAATTCGCCGACCGGAAGGCGGATCTGGTGGCGCGGGCGCGGACTCAGCGGGAGTGGTCGAGCCAGGGTGTGCGTAACGCGATGCGCAAGGCTCCGGACAACGACAAGAATCGCCGCCGGGCGCAGACGGAATCCAGTGAGAAGCAGGCGCAGAAGGTCCGGCAGATGGAGAGCCGGATCGCCCGCCTGGAAGAGGTCGAGGAGCCGCGCAAGGAGTGGTCGCTGCAGTTCAGCATCGGTGCGGCGCCGCGTTCCAGCTCGGTGGTGGCGACGCTGGACGATGCCGCTGTGCGGCAGGGTGATTTCCTGTTCGGTCCGGTATCGCTTCAGGTCAGTGCGGGCGATCGAATCGGGATCACGGGTCCCAACGGCGCGGGAAAGTCGACGCTACTGCGATTACTGCTCGGTCGCCGAGCACCCGACAGCGGACGGGCCAGCATGGGTGCCAGCGTGGCGATCGGCGAGATCGACCAAGCCCGAACCGAATTCACCGGTCCCGGGCGGCTGGTCGACCGCTTCGAGCAGCACGTGCCGGATTGGCCCACCGCCGATGTGCGCACGCTGTTGGCCAAGTTCGGCCTGCGGGCCGACCATGTCGAGCGCGAGGTGGACGACCTCTCGCCAGGTGAGCGGACGCGCGCCGGGATGGCGCTGCTCCAGGCCTGCGGTACCAACGTGCTGGTGCTCGACGAACCGACGAACCATCTCGACCTGCCCGCCATCGAGCAGCTGGAGCAGGCGCTCGACGGGTATGACGGGACGTTGCTGCTGGTCACCCACGACAGGCGCATGTTGCAGAATGTCCGCCTCGATCGGCACTGGACGGTCCGCGACGGGCAGGTCAGTGAGTCGACACCGTGACAGCCATGCGGTGGGTGTCCGACTCGAATCAGCCCCCACTGAGCTGCCGGAGCACCGATGCGCCGGAGTGCTCGGCGATCCAGTCATGGATCGCCGACACTGCGGGCTTGGCCACCCAGTTCGTGTCGTAGATTCCCCACGGCGTCTCGTTCGGACGGTCGGACAGTGAATAGATGAACATCGGTCCGACGCCGGGCAGTTGGGACCAGGTGTCGGCGAAGTCGATGATCCAGGCCGCTTGCGTCGTCGCGTCCACGGCAGAGGTCGGCACACCGTATTCGGTGGTCCAGATCAGCTTGTCGGTGTCGCCGGCTTGGTCCATCAACTGCCGCATCGACAGGTATTGCCGATACGGGGTGTTCGCGTACGGCATTCCGGCGGAGAAGCTGCTGGAGAAGTTGTACGGGTGGAAGGACAACGCGTCGAAGTAGCCGCGTGCGCCATTGGCATACATCTGGGCGAGGTAGTCGACCGGATTGATGGTCCAGGTCCCGAAGCTGAGCCCCGCACCGAGGACACCGCCGATGATCAGTGCGCCGGGCTCGACGGTTTTGATCGCGGAATACGCCGCTTTGAGCAGAGTCGTGTAACCGACGACATCGGGTTCGGGTGACCATCCGATGTTCGCGTTCGGCTCGTTCCAGATCTCGTAGGCCGCGATGCGCGGCCTACTGCTGCCCGCGCCATATCGCATGGCCACCTGCGTCATGAAGGACGCGTAATCGCTGGGATCACGCGGGGCGGCATTCGGCAGCCAGAATCCGTTGTCGGCGGCCCAGATCGGGGTACTCGTCACCGCGCCGACCACCGCGATTCCCTTGTCGGCCGCAGCGTCGAGTATTCGGTCGGATATGGTCCAGTTGTAGGTGCCCCGTGACGGCTCCATGGCTCGCCATGGCAGGAAGATCCGGATCTGGGTGACTCCCATGACTTCGAAAGCCGTTATTGCGGTAGTTAATTCGTCTGGAGACATGAAGTAGAGATTCGATTCCGCGATACCGAGCGCGCGTGCCGAGACGTCGACCCGTGGCGGTGCCGTGGCATGTGAGATGGGTATCTGAACCGAGGTTGCACACAGCACGGCCGCGACGAGCGCGACGATTCGTGCTCGCCGTGCGGCGCGGAATGATGGAGACAGCATGACGGCCTCTCTGGCAGTCCGGAGCGGAACAAGCTGTGACGGCGATCAATGTAAGCGGCGCAACAGTATTCCCGCAGTACGGATTGCCGACCGGGTGTTAGGCCACCGATCGTCACCATGCCCCGAGCCCCGAGGGCAACCAGCAAAACCGCACGTGATCACTCGGGCGCACGACCGTCGGCGGGAGAAGGCGTGGTCGGAGGCCCTGTCGGGGCTCGTTCCAGCTAGTTTCGATCGCAACTACCTTCGTGGGCGTCGAATTGTCCGATATGTCAAAATGTGCCCGCGACTTCGGGGGTAAACTCGGGCAGCGTCCCCGGCGTGCCCGAAAGGCACCTCGGATGTGGCGAATTACGTTGTCGACATTGCGGATAACGTCATGTAACCGTGACCGCGCTGTTGGTTTACCGAGACCGTTCACCGCCGGGAGTGACCGGTCGGTGCGGTCGAACGGTACCGCTAGCGGGTATCGAGGACTACCGGTGGCCGTGGTCGGCCTTTGGCGTCAGCGGTGCAGACGTGGAATGCGGCTGCGCGACAAGATGGGACACATCACCAGCTTCGACCGCCAAGGAGCCCACCATGGATGCCGCCCTCGCCGACGCTTTCGACCATGATGTGCGCGAGCATCTGGATGTGTTGCGCCGCGGCGCGTTCCGCCTGACGCGCAACCGCGCCGATGCCGAGGAGCTGCTGCAAGAGACGTTGTTGAAGGCGTTCGCCGGTTTCGAGGCGTTCGAGCGTGGCACGAATCTGCGGGCGTGGTTGTTTCGGATCATGACCAACACCCATATCGGCAACTACCGCAAGAGCATGCGGCGCCCGGAGTTTCTGTGCGATGACGTCACCGCGGTGAGCGCGGCGCGCGGGGCGAAATCGGCGGAGGCCGAGGTGCTGGAGGTCATGCCCGACGACGCGGTGGCTTCCGCACTGGCCGGGTTGCCCGAGCAGTTTCGCGACGTGCTCTGCTATGCGGCCATCGACGGCTACTCCTGTCGCGAGATCGCCGAGATGATGCACACTCCGATGGGAACGGTGCTCTCCCGGCTGCATCGCGGACGTACCCTGTTGCGCGCAGCACTGGCCGTGCCGGCGGCGGTGGCCGCCTGAGCGCCCTCTCGCCACTTGTCGGTGGTCGAATGTATGTTCGAATCATGACAACGGCGGTGGCGGGGGTGATGGCGGCGATGGCGGGTCTGCGGGCCGCCATGGATGCGTTCGCCGATTGCGACCTCGGTGCGTTGTCACGTGATGAGTTGGTCACGCTGATCGACGAGTACGAAACGCTGACCTGCCGACTACCTGCCCAAGGGCATCGGCTGCTGAACCAACTGCAGCAGGAGACGAGCGCACGGGAGATGGGCGCCAAATCCTGGAACGCCGTACTGCGGATCCGGTGGCGTCTGTCGCCCGCCGAAGCGGGCCGGCGTCTGCACGAGGCTGCGGCGTTGGGGCCCCGCCGCGCGTTGACCGGTGAGCCCCTGCCCCCGCTCCTTCCCGTGGTGGCGGCTGCACAAGCCGGCGGGTTGATCACTGCCGAGCATGTCAGGGTGCTGCGCGACGCCATGGCCGACCTGCCCGGGTTCGTCGGTCTCGCCGAGCGAGAGATGTTCGAAGCCGACCTGGTGACATTGGCGGTCGGGGTAGGTCCCAAGGAACTCAAGGACGCCGCCGCCCTGAAACTGTTCCTGCTCGATCAGGACGGGCCCCTTCCCGATGACGCCGAACGCCAACGCAGCCGAGGTGTCGCGATCGGGGCGCAACGTCGCGACGGCATGGCCGTGATCACCGGATCACTGACCCCGGAAGCAGCTGCGGTGTGGGAACCGCTGCTGGCGCGCTTCGCCGCCCCGGGCATGTGTAACCCCGACGATGAACAGCCGTGTACCAGCGGTACGCCCACCCAGGCTCAGATCGACAATGATCACCGCACCGTCGCCCAACGCACCCATGACGCGATGATCGCGATCGGACGGATCGCGTTGATGACCGATCTGGGCCAACTCAACGGACTGCCCGTGTCGGTCATCATCCGCACCACGTTGCAGGACTTGGAATCCCGCGCCGGGGTCGGTGTATCCGGGGGTGGGACGACACTCCCGATCCGCGACGTCATTCGCATGGGCGGGCACGCGAACCATTACCTGGCGATCTTCGATGGGGCCACCGGTGCCGCGTTGAACTATTTCCGAGCCCGGCGCACCGCCAGCCCGGCCCAGCGGATCATGCTGATCGCTCGCGACGGCGGCTGCACCAAACCGTGCTGCACGGCCGGGGCGTACCGCTGCCAGGTCCACCATGGAGACCGTGATTTCGCCGAGGGTGGCTATACGAACGTCGATGATCTGACCCTGGCATGCGGGTGTGACAACCGCATGGTGCGCCCGGGCGGGTACACCACCATGTTCAACGGTCGCAACGAATGCGAATGGCATCCCCCGGCGGCGTTGGATCACGGCCAATCTCGCATCAACTACGTCCATCGACCCGAACTGCTCATCCGGGGCGCGCAACTCGCACGGTGCGACTCGCGCGACTTCCAGACCGACAACGCAGACGAGTCCGGCAGCGTCGAGCGCGACGACCTGGCCGTCATCGATGCCTACCCGGACGATGACGAGCTGTCCGATGAGCAGGTCCTCGTGCAGTTCCGCAGAATCACCGAAGACGCCGACTTCTGGCACTGGGCCACCACCGACCACGAGCACGGCAGCACCGGGCTCCGCGGGCCGTGACCACGCCGCGCGGCGGGCTCCCGCCGCAACCCGTGGTGCTGCTGTGACTACCCGCAAATTGACGTTGATGTGTTGCTGGTGGGCGCAGTGCGGCCCGGGAGTGGCACGTGGTGTCACGCGGGGCTGGCAACCACAAGTTTGCCCTGGCGCGAAATGGCCCGTGACCAGGGCGTGAGCGATTGGCCTTCAACACCGAGCCGCACTAACTTTTGTCGATGTGATGTCCTCTGCTGCTGGCACCGTCGCGCGGTGGCTTGCCCCCTTCTTCGCCATCGCCGCCATAGCGGCCGTCGCCGGTCTCGGCCTCCCGGTTGTCCCCACGCCGCAGGTGCGGTTGGCCAGCGAGGCGAACCCGTTGGCCGGTAGGCCGTTCTATGTCGATCCCATCTCCAAGGCGATGCGGGCCGCACAGGCGTCGCCGGGTAACCCGCAGCTCGACTATGTGGCCAACACCCCGCAGGCCTACTGGCTGGACCAGGCCTTCCCCGCATCGACGGTGTCGGGAACGGTCAGCAAGCTCGTGGGTGCCGCGCAAGGCGCCGGAGCGACACCGGTGCTCGCGATCTACGCGCTGCCGCACCGTGACTGCTACAGCTTCGCCGCCGGCGGCTTCGGCTCCGGGGACAGCTACCGCCAGTGGATCGACGCCATCTCGGCCGGGCTCGGCGGGGCGCCGGCAGCCATCATCCTGGAGCCGGACGCGCTGGCGATGGCGGACTGCCTGTCCGGCGACCAGCGTCAGGAGCGTTTCGACCTCATCCGGTACGCGGTGGACACCCTGACCCGCGATCCCGCGGCCGCGGTCTACGTCGATGCCGGACACTCCCGGTGGGTCGACGCCGGCGAGATGGCCAACCGGCTCAACCAGGTCGGCATCGAGCGTGCGCGTGGGTTCAGCCTGAACACCACGAACTACTTCACCACCGAGGAACAGATCGGGTATGGCGAGGCCATCTCCGGGATGACCAACGGCGCCCACTACGTCATCGACACTTCCCGCAACGGGAACGGACCGGCGCCGGACAGCCCGTTGAGCTGGTGCAACCCGCCGGGGCGCGCGTTGGGCGTGCCGCCGACCACCGCAACGGCCAATCCGAAGATCGACGCCTACCTGTGGGTCAAACGGGTCGGGGAATCCGACGGTTCGTGTGATCGCGGTGAGCCCAGCGCGGGAACCTTCGTCAACCAGTACGCCATCGACCTGGCCCGCAACGCCGGAAAGTAGCGTCGTGACGGTCGCCCGCTAGCCCATCGCGTACCGGGTGATCGCGTCCGGGTGGATGACCAGCCGCAACAGCTCGACCGACTGCATCGCCGCCAGTTCCTGTGTGCGGATCGGATCCTGCAGATCCCAGTAGCGGGCCGCCAGCCGCGCCGCCAGGTCGGACGCCCCATCGGTGTGGATGTCCACGCGGCCTGCGACCGACACCCAGTGCTCCCGTTCGCCGACCGGCGCGGTGACCACGAGCGAGGCACGGGCGTCCCGCCGCAACCGGCGCACCTTGACCGAGCGGGCCTCGGTGAACAGCCCGATCGTGCCGTCGTCGGCGTACTCGTACCAGACCGGTCGTGGCTGTGCAGGATCGGGACCGCCTGCAACAGTGAGGAATCCGTACAGCGGCCGACGCAGCAGGGCGATATCTCCTTCGGTGATGGCGCTCACCGGTCCCACGCTCCCGCCGCGGCCGCACGGGTCACGTACTCGGTGAAACTGCGTGGTTCTCGCCCGAGAACCGTGGCGACGTCGCCAGTGGTGCCGGCGATTCCGCCGTCGGCCATCAGGGTGAACATGGCCGCCACGTGCTCGGCGTCCTGTTCGTCGGCGCCGGACTCGACGAGGGCGGCGATGTACTCGTCGGCGGTCACCTGCTTGTACGCGATCGGCAGACCCGTTGCCCGCGAGATCAATTCGGTGGCCGCGGCGAAGGTCACCGGTTCCGGACCGCTCAGCTCGTAGACCTTGCCGGCATGCCCCGGTTCGGTCAATACCCGCGCCGCGACGTCGGCGACATCATCGACGTCGATGAACGGTTCGGGCACATCACCGGCGGGCAACAACAGCTCGCCCGCCTGCAGTGGTGCCCGGAACAGGTCCTCGTCGAAATTCTGCGCGAAGTTGTTGGGCCGCAAGATGGTCCATTCCAGCGTTGAATTCCGCGCGGCGGCCTCGGCGGACCGCATATCCAGTCCGAAGGCGGACTCGCCCCACCGGTCGGCGCCGCGACCGGACAGTACCGTCACCCGGCGCACCCCGGCCGCCTCCGCCCGGGTGAGGAAGTCGGCCGTCGGTCCGGGCCATGGCGGCGCGACGAGATAGACCGCGCCCACGCCGGTCAATGCGTCGTCCCAGGTATCCGGGGCCGACCAGTCGAAGCGGGTGCCGCTGGATCGCGATGCGGCGCGGACCGGCACGCCCAGCAGTCGCAACCGCGGCAGCAGGCGGCGCCCGGTCTTGCCGGTGGCTCCGAGTACGAGGATGGTGTCGTTGCTCATGAGTGACAGTCAACCGCGCAGTCGTGGACGATTCCATGGTTGAATAGCCGGATTTCATGTCCAAACCTCTATGCTGTCGGCATGGACGTCTTCGGAGACCTGTTCCGCGGGGTGCGCGCCAACGGCTCACTCTTCGGCGGGTCCACCCTGCAGCCACCATGGAATCTGCATTTCGTCGACGGTGCACCGCTGACCCTGTGCACGGTGCTGACCGGAGGCGGCTGGATCGTCACCCCCGGCGGGGTGACGGAACCACTGCGGGCCGGTGACACCGTCATCGTCCGTGGCCCGCAGACCTTCACCTTTGTCGACGATCTCGACAGCGGCGCGGACCCCGTCGAATGCGGCACCGAATGCGCCGTGCCCGAATGCGGCGGAACCCGATATCGATTGGGCTGGAGTGATTTCGGCGACCGCGGCGCCGACGCCACCACCGCGATCATCGGTGCGTACCCGGTGCGCGGTGAGATCAGCCGACGGCTTCTCGACGAACTGCCCGACGTCCTGCGGGTGCCGGGCGGAGGTGAGGGCGACGCGGTGCTCGAGCACCTGGCCGCCGAAGTCGCCATCGACGCCCCCGGCCAGCAGGTGGTGCTGGACCGGCTGCTGGACTGGATGCTGGTGTGCACCCTGCGGACCTGGTTCGACCGTCCCGGCGGGCAGCCGCCGGCCTGGTGGGCGGCGCAGCGTGACCCGGTGGTCGGTGATGCCCTGCGGCTGATCCACGACGATCCGGCAGCACCGTGGACGGTGGCCGCCCTGGCCGGACGTTGTGGGGTGGCCCGTTCGACGCTGGCCAAGCGATTCACCGACCTGGTCGGCGAACCGCCGTCGAGCTACGTCACGACATGGCGGATGACCCTGGCCGCCGACCTGCTGATCGAGAACCGAGCCACCGTGGCAGAGATCGCGCGCACGGTCGGCTACTCCGATCCGTTCGGGTTCAGTTCGGCGTTCAAGAGGGTCCGGGGTGTCAGCCCCACCGAGTTCCGCCGGGCGATGGTGCACCAACCGGCGTGAGCAGGGTCTCGTGCGGTATCGGTAACGCCGGCCGGCGCCTGCGGCGATAGAACCCATGTGATCCTCCGACTTGGGGCGGCCGCGCTGATGGCCGCGACGGCGCTGGCCGCAGCGCCCACCGCCGATGCCGAGCCGGCCTGCGCCGACGTGCACTGGATCGGCGCCGCCGGTTCGGGTCAGCGCGACGGCGCACAGCTGGTGTCCAACGCCGGTATGGGCGACGTGGTCTACGCCTCCTACCAGCAGCTGAGCAATGCGCTGGCCGCCGGCGGGCGCACCATGACCGCCGAGGCGGTGCAGTACCCGGCCGCACCCGTACCGCTCGCCGGCGGGCTCGGTGGCTGGATGAACTTCATGGACAGTGTCGAGGACGGCACCGACGCGACCGCAGATCAGCTCGAGGCCTACACCGCCCGGTGCCCGCAGTCGAAGGTGGTGTTGGCGGGCTACTCCCAGGGCGCCATGGTGGTCCACCGCAACCTGCACGATCTTGCCGACAACCCGCAGGTGGTCGCGGCGCTGCTGGTCGCCGACGGCGACAGGTTGCCCGCCGACACCACCATCAACCTCGGGTCGGCGGCCGCGCTGCCCGGCCCCGGCAAGGGCGTCGCGCAGGAGCATTCGTTCCTGGCCTCCACCGATACCTCGCCGCTGGACCCGCGGATGGGTGCCCGCACCGTGAGCGTCTGTGATGTCGGCGACCCGGTATGCGATTACAACCCCGAGCTCGAGGAGATCCCCGCCTCGTCGATCGCCATCCACACGGCGTACGAACCGTCGACCAGCGGTCCGCACGCGTGGGGTCTGCCGCTGTATCAGCTGGTGATGAACTCTGTGAGCGCCTCCGCACCGTCGCTGTAGTTAGGGATCGCTGCGCGGCGGGAAACCCGTCGGCGACCTCCGAAACGAAAAGGACCAGATGTGGGCTCCGTGAAGGGCGGCTCCAGGCTGGGCGCCCGGTTCGGCCCCTACGAGCTGCAATCCGTGCTCGGCGTGGGCGGCATGGGCGAGGTGTATCGCGCGTACGACACCGTCCGCGACCGCGTGGTGGCGATCAAGCTGCTGCGGTCCGACCTGGCGACCGACCCCAGCTTCCGGGACCGGTTCCGTCGCGAATCCCGGCTGGCCGCACGGTTGCACGCGCCGCACATCATCCCCGTGCATGACTTCGGTGAGATCGATGGTGTGCTGTACATCGACATGCGCCTGGTGGAGGGGCCCAGCCTCAAGGACGTCCTGCGCGACCAGGGTGCACTCGCGCCGCGCCGCGCCGTGTCGATCATCGCCCAGGTGGCCACGGCACTGGATGCCGCACACGCCACCAACCTGGTGCACCGCGACGTCAAACCCGAGAACATCCTGTTGACCGCCGACGATTTCGCATACCTGGTCGACTTCGGCATCGCGCACGGCGGGGGAGAACCCGCGGTGACCTCGACGGGTCTTGTGGTCGGTTCCAGTGCCTACCTGGCGCCGGAGCGTTTCAGCGGCGACCGCGGCGCCCCGGCGGCCGATGTCTACTCGCTCGCCTGCGTGCTGTACGAGGCCCTGACGGGTCTGGAACCGTATGCCGGCGAGGACGTCCGCCAGGTGTGGGCGGCACACATGTTCTCCGCACCGCCGCGGCCGAGCATCATGCGCCGTGGGGTCAGCCGAACGTTCGACGATGTGATCGCCCGAGGGATGGCCAAGGACCCGGGCCTGCGGTATCCGACCGCGGGTGAGTTGGCCAGGGCGGCCGTGCAGGCCGTCGACAACGCGCGGCCGCTCGCCCCGCCTGCGGTACCCAATCTTGCCGGCTCGCCGGCGGTACCCAATCTTGCCGGCTCGCCGGCGGCGCCCAATCTTGCCGGCTCGCCGGCGGCGCCCAATCTTGCCGGCTCGCCGGCGGTGCCCAATCTTGTCGGCTCGCCGGCGGGAACCCAGCGGTACTCTGCCGTGCACCCGAGACCGCATCCCTCGGTGGTGACCCCGTTGCCGCCGCGCGCCAGACGTCGGGTGTCCGCGCGGTGGACGGTGGCGCTGGCAACCATCGGATTGTTCGCCATCGCAGCGGCTTTGGCGTCGGCACTGGTACTAGGCGGTGGTGACGCGCCGTCATCGAGATCGCCACTGGCCGCCCCGGCACAGTCATCGGAGCCGACCGGGCCGTCGCAGGCGGGACCGTCGACGGCCGCCGTCGACGGGATATCCGGCACGGACTCCCAAGGTTTCGTCGGGCATTCGGCCCGCTGCGACAGCTCCAGCTCACCGGTCGCGCTGATCAGGACCGCCCAGTCGCTGGCGATCATCTGTCAGACCGCATCCGGCGACTTCTATTACCGCGGTGAGCGATTGCGTGACGGCGCCAATCTGGAGATACGCAACGCGCAGCGATCCGGTCCCGGATTCGTCGCCGTCAATCCCGCCGACGGCGCACGTTACGCCGTCATGCCCGACCTGCTGACCATCTCCAGCAACGGGCGGGTGGATTCTTCGGAACGCGCGCTGGAGTACGGTGCGGCGCAATGATTCGCCGGTAGCCGGGCACGCGAGCCGGTGCCCAGGGTTAGGGTCGGGGCGTGAAGAGGATGGGTGTGTTCCCCGCGGCCGTCGGCACCGCTGCCGTCATGGCCATGCTGACCGGTTGTGCGTCTCCGGAGTCCCCGGCCCCGGGCGACCCGGTCGGCCCGGCCGCATCGGCTCCGCAGACCTCGCTGCCCCCGATCGTGAGTCCGGCGCAACTGGACGCGGGCCGTTATCCGACGGTGCCTCGTCCTCCGCTGGGCCGGGCCGGTGACCCGAAGACCGGGGCGGTGGTCGATGCCCAGCGGCTGGCCGATCACGTCGTCGGCCCGTGGGAGGCCCACCGCGAGCTCATCTCCCCGTACCTGAGCACCTTCTACCTGCTGGACACTCCCACCACGCTGTCCCAGTTCTCACCCGACAGTGTGGCGCAGCGGGCGCAGAGCCATGGTTTCGTCAACGGTTTCGCGTCCGCGCGGGAGGCGCCCGACAAGCACATCCTGATCAATGCGGTCATGCGGTTCCCGGACCCGGCCGCCGCCCAGGCGGCCGCGACAGATATGAACAGCGCGACGGCCGAGCAGGCGGTGCGCGGCGCCACTCCCGTACCGGCGACGATTCCCGGGCACCCCGAAACCCTGGCATTCACCTACCCGTTCACCCCGACCGGATCGGACAAGCCGTGGGCGGTCATCCGTTCCTTCACCCCGCACGGCCCCTTTGTGTTCATGCAACTCGCCCAGTCCGTGGATGGGCTGGACATGGCGGCGACACTGGTGCAGAAGGTCGTCGATCTGCAGGCGCCCCGGGTCGACAAGTTTTCTCCCGCAGATCCCAACGCGCTCGGCGAGGTGGAGCTGGACCCGACCGGCCTCCTTGCCAAAACCATTCCGGCGGAATCCAATCCGAGTTCGACGAAGAACGCCGTGTACGACGAGCGCGGCGCCATGCACTTCCAGACCAACCCATTGGAATCGAAGACGTTGTTCTCCGACACCGGCGTCACCACGGTCGCGATGGCTGCGGCAAGTGTGTATCAGGCGCGCAACCCGGGTTCGGCGTTGATGATCGTCAACGCCTTCAGCAAGGAAATCCTGAACCAGGGCGCGGCCGTGGATGCCGTGCCGAACTTGCCGGAGAGCCACTGTGCCACCCGCGGTAAGTCCTTCTACTGTGTCGCCCTGGCCGGCGAGTACGCGGTCGAGGTGAACGGCGACGCCCTGCCCGATGTGCACCAGCGCACGGCGGCCCAGTACATCCTGCTGACGGCCGGTTGACCGGCCACCGCTCACCTGCGGGACTACGGGCTTTCCGTGATTCGGCTGCCCCCTCCCGGTGCGACTCTCTTCTGGAGCAGTTCACGCACCGTGAGGAGACAACGACCATGACCACCGAGAACATCACCGTCATCGGCGCCACCGGGCAGATCGGTGCACCGCTGGTCGACATGCTCACCGCTGCGGGACACCGGGTGAGGGCGGCATCCCGGCGATCCGGAGTGGACGCGGCCCTCGGCACGGGCCTTGCCGAGGCGCTGTCGGGTGCCGACATCGTCGTCGACGTGCTGAACTCGCCGACCATGGACGATGATGCCGCGCTGGCATTCTTCACCGCCGCCGCTGCCAACATCAGCGGCGCCGCGAAGAAAGCCGGTGTGCGGCACTACGTCCTGCTGTCGATCGTCGGTGTCGACGGTCTGCGCGGCGGCGGATACCTGCGGGGCAAAGTGGTGCAGGAGAACACCATCGCGCAGTCGGGTGTTCCCTACACCATCGTGCGGGCCACCCAGTTCCACGAGTTCACCGAGATGATCGCCGGCTCGCTGATCGCCGACGGCGTGGTCCACGCGCCGGATGCACTGATCCAGCCCATCGCCGCGGCCGAGGTGAGTGCGGTGCTGGCGCGGGTGGCCGGCGAGGCTCCGATCGATGGGGTGCACAACCTGGGCGGACCCGACACCATGTCGTTCGCCGAACTCGCCGCCCTGGTGCTGCCGGATGTGGACCGGCTGCGCATCGTGACCGACCCGGATGCCACCTATTTCGGAACCCCGGTCACCGAGACGAGCCTGGTGACCGGGCCCGGCGCCGAGCTGGCAATGACCCGGCTCGTCGATTGGCTCGGTGCCCGATGAGCACCCTGACCGACGTCGTACAGCGCCGCCGCTCCACCCGGATGTTCCTGCGCGACAAACCCGTTCCGATGGAGCTGCTGACCGAGTCGCTGGAGCTGGCCATGCGGGCCCCGTCCAACTCCAACGTGCAACCCTGGCGGCTCTACCTGACCACCGGATCGGCCAGGGACACCCTCGGCGCCGCCCTGTCGGCCGAGGCGCGAACGAATCCGCCGGCGAACCTCGGCCTACCCGACTCGTTCGCCGCGCTCCGACGCGAGCTCGGAGCGCTGGTCTACGGCTCGATGGGGGTGGCGCGCGATGATGCCGAGGCCCGCTGGGCGGCGCAGCTGCGCAATTTCGACTTCTTCGGCGCGCCGGTGGCGGGCATGGTGTGTATGCACCGCGATCTCGGGCTTCCCGATGCGCTCGGTGTCGGCATGTTCGTCCAGACCCTGCTGCTGGCGCTGACCGACCGAGGTATCGACAGCTGCGTCCAGGTGTCCACCGCGTTGTATCCCGACCTCGTCAGGCAACAGCTCGGCATCCCCGACGAATTGACGATCCTGTGCGGGCTGAGTATCGGCTACGCGGACCCGGCCTTCCCGGCCAACAACCTGACCATCCCCCGAAACGACCTCGCCGACAACATCGTGATGCTGGGTGACCGACACGGCGCATGAGCCGCCTCAGATGTGTGCCCTGAGCTCACGGCGCGAGCGGATGTTCAACTTGGCGAAGACCTTTCGCAGGTGATACTCCACCGTGTGGGCGCTGATGAACAGCTCGCCGGCGATCTCCTGGTTCGTCAGCCCGCGGCCGGCCAGCTGGGCGATCTGTTGCTCCTGGGAGGTGAGTGCGTCACCGGCGGCGGTCGGCTGCTTGCGGGTCTTGGCGCCGGTGGCCTGGAGTTCGCGCCGCGCGCGTTCGGCGAATCCGGTCGCACCGAAGCGGTGCAGGGACTCATGCGCGATGCGCAGATGTTCACGGGCCTGCTTTGTGGAACGATTGCGACGCAACCATTCTCCGTACAACAGGTGCGTCCTGGCCAGCTGGGCGGCCTGTCTGGTCTTGCCGAATTGGTCGAGAGCCTCCAGGTAGAGCTCCCCGGCGGCCGGCCCGTCGGCGAGCATTGCCCGCGACCGCGCCAGTGACCCCAACGCGCGCGGGGTCGAGGCGGCCAGTGTGCGTGCCTGCAGCTGCTCCATGGCCTCGGCGGCCCGCTCGGGCTGATCACAACGGACGGCCGCCTCGATGAGCTCCAACAGCATCTCGTTGTGGAAACCCAGGTCCTCGTAGGCGAATGCGTGCAGGCCCGCCTCCAACGCCTCCCGGTAGCGGCCCCTGCCGTTGTTCAGCACGGCGGCGCCGTAGTAGGCCAACCCGGTGATGCGGCCCTCGCCGCGGGCGGTGCTGTCCTTGAGCGCGGAGTCGATCAGCCGAGAGGCCTCGGCATCATCGCCGGTCCAGGCCGCGAGAACGAGGCGGTGATACCGCGGCGGCGTGTATCCGGTCGCGACCGAGATCTCGTGTGCCTTGCCGACCAGATCGCGCGCCGAATCGAGTTCACCGGCTTCCATCTCGGATCCGGCGCGGGCCAACAGGGATGCGGGCAACAGGGTGAGTGCGCCGCGATCGGTGGCCAGCGCGATGGCGTATGCGGAGATGTCCCGCCAGCCCTCGTCATCCCATGCCTCGTGGATCAGGGATTCGTGCACGGCCGGGAATCCGAGCCAGAACCAGTCGTTGCCGACGCCGGCGACCTGGTCTCGGCCGGCCGCCTTCAGCGCCTCCAGCGCCGCGCGCACCGCGGGCATGGCGGCCTCGGCGCCCAACGCCAGCCGGTCGGCCAGCGCCCTGGCGACCTGATCGAGCGGGCGGCCGCCTTCGGTGCCGGCGAAAGCGGTGCGGGCGGCCGCACCGATCTCGGTGGCCTTGGCCCCGCCGTGGCGGCCGACGTACACCGCCGCCGTCATCGCCTCCAGATAGGCCGCACCGGCCGTCGGGGGGTCCAGCACCTGCAATTGTTCTGCGACCGTGCGGAACTGGTCGACCGTGGACAGCAGCGCCTGGGCGTCACCGCTGGTGCGTGCCGAGACGAACATCAGGCGGGTCCGCAGCTGCGCCCACTGTGTCCGCTGCAGGCCCGACAGCGGGCACAGCTGCGCCGTCGCCAGCAACTGCCGAGCGGCCTCGAACGAGGCGACCTCGCGATGCGCCTCGGCTGCCGCCAGGGCGCGGGCGCCCCGGATCGCCGGGTCGGGGGTCAGCTCGACGGCTCTGGTGAGAAACGCGGCCGCGGCGGCCGTTCCGCCGCGTTGGCGGGCCCGCCGGGCCGAGGCCTCCAGTTCGTCGGCCACGTCGGCATCGACACCGTCGGCCGCCAGCGCTCGGTGCCAGGCGCGACGGTCGGGGTCGACGTTCGGATCGGTGCCTGCGGCCAACGCGCGATGGGCGGCCCGTCGTTCGTCGGTGCCTGCCGAGCGGTAGGCGACGCTGCGCGCCAACGGGTGTGGGAACTGCACGCGGGTGTCTACGGCGATCAGGCCGGCGTCACGGGCGGCCGTCTCGGCCGACGCGGGCAACCGCTGCACCTCCATCGCACGACGCAGCAGCGACGGGTCACCGACGGGTTCGGAGGCGGCCAGCAGCACCACGCCGCGAGCATCCGGGGGCAGTGACCGCAGCGTCGCCAGATAGTGATCCTCGATCTCGGTGACCACCGGGCGCCGGTCGGGCCGCTGGAAGCCGCCGGCCAGGTCGACGGCATTGAGTCCCTGTGAAATGGCAAGCAGGGCAAGGGGATTACCGCGTGCCTCGGCGACGATACGGTCACGAACCGCCGGGTCGAGTCGGCCGGGAAATGCCGACTCCAACAGCTCACGTGCGCTGTCGTCGGTCAGCCCCGGTACGGCCATCGCGGGCAGCCCGGCGATACCGTCGATCGGTGTGCGCAAGGCCAGGATAAGGCCGACCCGGACGTCGGGCAGCCGGCGTGCCACGAAGAACAGTGTCTGCGCCGACACCGTGTCCAACCACTGCAGATCATCGACGATCAGCAGCACTGGACACTGCGCCGCGGCGGCGACCAGCAACCCGATGACGGCGAGGCCGACCAGGAAGCGATCCGGGGCCGGTGCGATATCGCTCAGGCCGAACGCGCTCTCCAACGCCGCGCGCTGCGGTGCGGGCAGCGCGGCGCGCAGGTGCAGGATGGGTGCGCACACCTGATGCAGACCCGCGTACGGCAATTCCATCTCGGACTCGATGCCGGTGGCATCGAGGATGTGCAGGTCGGCGGCGGATGCGCGCAGATGACCGAGCAGGGTCGTCTTGCCGACGCCGGCCTGTCCGAGCAGCACCCGGACATCGCTGCCGCCGTCCCGGACGGTGCGCACCAGCGCGTCGAGCACCTGGCATTCGGCATTCCTGCCGACCAACGCGGACATCGAAGCCGATCTTTGCATGGCCGCCCCCGGCGGGTCGATACGGCAACGGCTCGGTGGCGAACGCGTCAGAGACCGTGCCGGGCCGCGTACTCGCACACTGTGAGGACGCGCCGTACCGGCGGGCCGGGCAGCAGCGTCAGCACCACATCGGCCAGGATGCACCGGTATTCCAGCGTCTTCAACATCGAGTAGCCGGCACAGCCGAAGAAGTCGATATCGGTGAGGTCCAGCACCATCCGCTGGCACAGCACGACCTTGCTCAGCGCGTAGTCGAGCAGTACATCGGTGTTGGTCGCGTCGAGTTCGCCGGTCACCGTCACCACAGCCAGGTCGAAATCCTGCCACTGCGTGGTCATCCGAAGGGCGCGCCGGGACGTGCCGACGGGCACCGGGGTGTCGCTGGGGAGTGTGTCTGTCATGACGCCCTCACTGGAAGCGGGGTGTCGCTGAGGCGACCGGTACGGCTGCTGCTCAACCGGCTTTCAGGCTACCGGGACGGTGGATCCAGTTTGCGACGATCATCGGCCGCGTGGCGAAGTGCATCACGGCTCACCGCCGCAGCGTCTCGTGCGGGCTCTCGCCGTAGGTTCGCCGATACAGCACGGCGAACCGGCCCGTGTGGGCGAATCCCCACCGCGCCGCCGTCGCCGCGACGGTGGTCACCGATCGGTCGCCGGCGATGAGTTCCTTGCGCGCCTGCGCCAGCCGGATGGTCCGCAGATACGCCGTCGGCGTGGTGTTGAGGTGCCGCCGGAACAGGTATTGGACGGTGCGGGGCGACAGGTACAGGGCCGCTGCGATGTCTCGGACGCTGATATCGCGCGCGGCGTTGTCCTGGATGAAGTTGACCGCCTGGCGCAGCAGCGCGGGCTGGTCGGCGGCGGTTTCGGCATCCGCGGAGCCCGTGGGCAGGTCGTTGGGGAAGGTGCTGAGCATCGCACTGGCCAGCATCCGGCCCGCGGATCGCAGCACGATCGGGTCGTCGGTGGTGTTATCGGGTGACAGCAAGCTGTCCAGGAACCGTTCGGTGGCCTCGAGTGCATGCGTGGTGTGCGCATCCTCCGGTATCAGCGCGGTGAAGCGCGGTACCGACGGGGACTCGGTGTCGATCGCTGCGACCTCGGCGAGCAGTGCCTTGGACACCACCACCGCACGCAGCTGGGCGTCTTCGAGGGTGATCCGGACGGCGCCGAGACCGCTCGAAGCCAGAATCCACGACCCGCGCTCGGCGACCGCGGTGAATCCGCCGTGCTGTACCTCGACGCGTCCGGCCAGGACGTTCAGTGCCACCACTACCGGTACGTGATCGGCCCGCAGTTGGGCCGCACCGGTATGTCGGATCTCCTCGATCGCGAAGGCATCGACATCAACCCTTGAGTGCGTGCACGAGCACGGACCGCGGTCGGCACCGTCGAGTCTGGTGATGGCGAATCCGGTCGAATAGCACTGGTCCAGGTACTTCTGGATCAGCTCGGGGTCGCTGGAGTCGATGCCTGCGCGCTCGGGCAGGGCAGCAGCAATGGGGTCGGACGTCATCTGGGCTCCACAAAAATGGCTCCGGATGGGCGTCGTACCTGAACCCACGGTCTATGGGGTTCAGTTTACCCACGTCGGGAAATTCAAACGGGTCGGTCCTCCCCGGTTCGGGAATCGATGACCTGTTCGGCGAGATCGACCAGGGGAGTGTTGCTCTCCTGGGAGAGCCTGCGCAGGAGCCCGAACGCCCCTGCCGCGTCCACCCCGAACCGTTCCATCAGGATGCCCTTGGCCTGCCCGATCAGATCACGTGAGGCAAGCGCGCTGCGGAACTGTTCATCGCGCACCAGCAGATTCCAGGCCACCGCGGTATGCGTGGCGAGGATCAACCCGAGCTCGACGGCGTCGTCGTCGAAGGCATCGACGCGTTCCCCGTAGAAGTTGAGGGCTCCCATCGCCTCGCGGTTCCGGAACAGCTGGAATGCCAGCGAGGAACGGATGCTGGTGTTCTGCCGCGTCTCCTGGCAGAACAGCGGCCAACGCTGTTCGGTCTCGACATCCCGGATCCGCATGGTGTGCTGTTCCCAGGCGGCTTCCAGGCACGGCCCCTGCTTGGTGCGCCGCTGGATGTCGTCGATCTTGTCGGCCACCGAATCGGTGGCGGCCACCGACTTGACCTCACCCTCGCGGGTCGCGACCGTGATGCTCGCCGATACGGCGCCCGGCAGCGCGGCCGCCGCGTTGACGGTCAGCTCCCGCAGCGCGGTCTCGGTGTCGTTGGGCTGAGTGCGCTCCAGATCGCGGAGCAACTCTGCGAAGCGGAGCGCGACCGCATCACGTTCGGCATTGAGCATGAGCCACAAAATAGCGCGGATCCGCCCGGCTGGCTCATGGGTATCCGAAACACCGGGCCTGACGGCGTCCGGCGGGCGCTGTTCAGTGCGCGACGGGTGTTCTCGGTGCCGCCTGCGCGGTCTTGGCCGAGCGCGTCGCGGTGCGAGCGGCGAGCACGCGGCGCCGCTGGCGTTCGTCGCGGTTCATTCGCCGGCAGAGCGCGCGAAGCTTGCCCGCGGACAGTGACCGGTGGCGGTCCACCAATTGGTCGAGCTGCTCCCAGCTCAGGCCGTCCAGATCGCCGTCGGCATCGTGGCTGGCGATCACCACGGCGCCGCGGAGCAGGGGTACATTGCCGGCGCCGAGCGAGGTCGTCGCCATCAGAAGTTCGGTGGCGGTGCGGTTGACGCGGCGTTGACAGCCGCCGGCCGAGGGGCTGAACCAAAAGTCGAATTGATGATCGGCGCTGGTCAGCGCCTGTAAGCCCTGGGCGTTGATGAGATCGGTGATATCGGCGGTGGTGTATGCGCGGGTCTCATAAGTGGCGCCACTGGCGCTGAGGAAGAGGACTGTGTTCATGGCGGTGATCCATTCGGCTCTTTCGTAGTTACCGGTGTGACGCTTTGCTGCGCCTGTTACCAAAGTTACCCGTGTGACAAACGGGCCAAACCTTGATAACAATCCGGTTGCCGAAAAATTCCGCTGTCGAGACGGCAGATCAGGCGAGCATCAGGGCAGCGGCCCGGCAAGGGTGGTGGGTCGGCACAGTGCCGCCACCGTCAGGGTGAGCGCCGCGGCCACCGCGAAGGCCGCCTGCACGCTGACCGCATCCGCCGTACCGCCCAGCACCGCGGCCGCGATCGGACGGGAACCCAGGAAGCCGACCATCCACAGCGCCATGATCCGGCCGCGCAGGTCCTGCGGTGCGCGCTCCTGCACCACCGTGGTCAAACCGGTCAAGGCCCAGCCGAAGCCCAGCCCGGCCAACGCGAAGCCGCCCATCGCGACGGCGGGCACGACGCTGCCCGCCAATACCGCACACCCCAGTCCCAGCCCGATCAAGCCGAGGAAGGACACCCGCGCGGACGCGAGCCGGCCGCCGATGATCGCGAGTACGCCCATCCCCGCCGCTGCACCGACCCCGAAGATGGCGGACAGCATTCCGACGAGTTGGGTGCCGCCGCCGAGCGCATCGGCCAGCGCGGGTGCCAGCGTGATCGACGGGTCGGCAGCGACGCCGACGGTCGTGACGGCGAGGAGGGCCATCAGCAGTGGGCGGTCACGCCAGACGTGCCGCAGCGCGGCCCGCACCCGACGGTCGGCGTCGGCGGCCCGTTCCGGAGGCGCGGGCAACCGCACCGCGACGATGAACAACGCGAAGACAAGATGAAGGCAGGCACTCACCGCGAATCCGGTGGCCGCGCCGAAGTGGGCGGCCAGGTACGCCCCGGCCGCGGGACCGGCGATGCGACCGATGGTCATGGGAATGCTGTTGAGCGCCATCGCAGTCGACAACTCACCCGGTCGGATCAGGTCCGGCACGATCGACTGCATCGCAGGGCCGCCCACCACGAAGCCGATGCCGACGATGAGCGATCCGAGCAGGACCGCCACCGCGGCGGGTGTGCCCTGCTGCGCGGGTTGCAGGAACATCCAGCCTGCAATCGAACCCGATCCGGCCATGCAGAGCACCCGGCCGAGCAGGATCTGCCTGCCGGGATCACCGGAATCGGCCCAGCGGCCGCTGACGGGGCTGAGCAGCAGCTGCGGCCCGAACTGGAAGACCCCGACCAGGCCCACCATCAGAGCAGACCCGGTGGCCTCGTACACCACGACAGCGGCGATGATGCTGTGCGTCCAGACCGCGACGATGGAGAACATCCGGCCCCAGAACAAGGTGCCGAACACCGGGTCCAACAGCAACCCGAACGGCCCGCGCGGACGCGCCGGCGCATCGCGGTCGGTGAGCTGTGGCACCAACCATGTTTAGCAAACATGGCTAAGTTCACACAGTCGGTGTGACGGCCCTGGTCGACCCGTGCGCACCGGGTCGGGATTGCCCGGCATGGCTTGGCGATCGCCCAGGGTGGGTATTCGTGGCCGGCCAGGCAACCTCCGGAAGGATCCATGACCGCTTCGCATCTGCAGCCCTCCGAGGCGGCAATAGGTGATGCCCGAGACGTCGCCGCCGCGGTGGCAGCCGAATTCTCCACCAAGGTCGTCGGCCAGCATCAGTTGCGCGAGTCCATGCTGCTCGCCCTGCTCGCCGGTGGGCACCTACTGGTCGAGAGCGTCCCCGGGCTGGCGAAGACCACCGCCGCGCGAGTGGTCGCGGAATCCATCGACGGCAGCTTCCGGCGCATCCAATGCACCCCCGATCTGCTGCCCAGCGACATCATCGGCACCCAGATCTATGAGGCCGCCAGCAACTCGTTCACCACCCGACTGGGGCCGGTGCACGCCAATATCGTGCTGCTCGACGAGATCAACCGTTCCAGCGCCAAGACCCAGAGCGCCATGTTGGAGGCGATGCAGGAACGCCAGACGACGATCGCCGGCGTCGAGTATCCGATCCCGTCCCCATTCGTGGTGATCGCCACCCAGAACCCGGTGGACCAGGAGGGCACCTATCCGCTGTCGGAGGCCCAAACCGACCGCTTCATGCTCAAGGAGCTGGTGCAGTACCCCTCGGTCGAGGACGAGGTCGAGATCATCGAGCGGATGGATGCCGGGCTCTACGATCGCGATCACCCCGCGCGCGCCGTCGTCACCGTCGACGACGTCCGCCGCGCCCAGGCCGCCGTGCGCGCCGTGCACATGGACCGTGTGCTCGTCGAGTACGCGGGCCGGTTGGTCGGCGTGACTCGCGATCCGGACGGCCGGCTTCCCGCGAGCGTCGCCCGGCTGATCGAGTACGGGGCGAGCCCGCGTGCCACCATCGCATTCTGCCGCACCGCAAGGGCTTTGGCCGTCCTGCGTGGAAGAAATCACGTCCTGCCCGACGATATCGCGCGGCTGGCACACCGAGTCCTGCGGCATCGGATGGTCCTGGGGTTCGAGGCCGCCAGCGCAAGGGTCACCCCCGATGCCGTGGTGGACGCGGTGTTGCGGGCCGTCCCGGTCCCCTGAGGCGGCGATGGGTAAGCACCTCGATGCGGCCAAGGCGTACATCGGCCGGGATGCGGCGGGCATGCTCGCCGGCGGTAGGTATGCCCTGGTGCACACCAGGAGCATGGAATTCGACGAGCTGCGGCCCTACGTCCCCGGCGACGACGTCCGCGACATCGACTGGAAGGCCACCGCGCGTTCCGGTCACCCGCTGGTCAAACAGTTCGTCACCGAGAAGCACCACAAGATCCTGGTCGTCGCCGACGGTGGCCGTAACGCCCGTGCCGAGACGCCGACCGGTGAGCCGAAATGGCAACTGACGGCACATGTCATCGGTGCAATCGGACTCATCACCCTGCCGCGCTCGGACGAGATCGGGCTGGTCACCGGCGATCGCCGGGGGTGCGTGGATATCCGCCTGCGGCGCGGCGAAACCCACATCGAACGCATGCTGCACCGCTATCACCAGCATGTCGGCGATCAACCTGATGCCAGCGATATCGTGGTCCAGTTGCAATGGGTGGCCCGCCATCAACGGCATCCCTTGCTGGTCATCGTCGTCTCCGACGAGCCGGATATCAGCGACCGGTTGCGGGATACGCTGCGGTCACTCGGCGCGCGCCACGATGTGCTGTGGGCGATGGTCGGGGACCGGCCCGCGGTGGATCCCGGCGATCCCGGCGCCGGGTACGACGTCGCCGACGGTCGCCGGGTGCTCGGCCTCGATATCCTCGGCGAGAGGGTCGTGCGTGCCTACCGACGAGCAGAAGAACAACGGAGACAGGATCTTTCGGAGTTCTTGACCGAGCTGCGGGTGCCGCACGCTCGGATCGCATCGAGCGCGGGCATCGCCCCGGCGCTGGTGGCGATGACGGGGGTGTACGCCCGTGCCGGATGATTTGTTGAGGTACCTGATGGATGCGCCGCCGACGCCCATGGGATGGCTATGGGGCGTCGGGATCATCGTCACCGCGGTCTCCGGTTGGTACCTGGGTGTGCTGTGGTGGACTGCTCCGGGGCGGGCCGAACCCGTCGTGGTGGGAGCGGCGCGTACGTCGATGACGCGCCGCCGGGCGTTGCGAGCCATCGCCGATACCAGGAAGCGTTACCGGAGCGCCGATCTGAGTGCGCCGGCTGCCGCATCGGACCTCAGCGGACACGTGCGCCGCTTCCTGCGGGAGAGCACCGGACAGCGCGTCGAGTATCTCCAGCTTCCCGAGATCGCCGAGGGCGCCTTGGCCCCGGCGGCACCCGTGCTCACCGCCCTCGATGACGTCCAGTTCAACCGCGACACGATCACCGATGTCGAGGTCGCCGCCGACGCCGCGGAACGGCTGGTGCGCGAATGGATCTGACGTGGTGGGCCGTCGTGGTGTTCGCATGCCTGGGTCTGGCGGGCTGTATCGTCGCCGCCCTGCTCTGGCCGTCCCGGACCTCCGAGCGACCGCCGCACGCGCTGGCCAACACCCGGCGACTGACGGCCCTTCCGGAGTACGCGCGCGCCGCCCGGCTACAGGCCGTCGCGGCCGCACTGAGCATCATCCTGCTGCTGGCGGCCTTCTCGGCCGCAACACTGGCCGCCGCGCGACCCACCGGTTTGCCGATCCCGCAACGCGCGGCCGCGGCAGCTCAACCTGAAGACATCATGGTGTGCGTCGGTGCCGCGAACGACGACGCGGCGGTGCAGACGACCATGCGGTACTTCGCCGAGGCGGTCCGGGGGTTCGGCAGCGAGCGCATCGGTCTGACGTCGGCCGACCGACGCGTCATCCCGCTGACCCGCGACTATCAGTACGCGGCGGCGCGGTTCGCCGATCCGGGGCAGTTGACTTCGGCAGTCTCCTATATCGACTATGCCCGGACGGTCCCGGATATCCTGGCGCTCTGTCTGACCGGGTTCCCGGACTTCGAGTCCGCGGCACCGCAGCGTCGGTCGCTGATTTATATCGGACCCGCCGATATGCCCGACGATCCCGCGCCGGCGCTGTTCAGCGACACCGCCGTGCGCGCACTGGCTCGCGACGGCGCGGTGCAGGTCAATGCCGTCAGCACAGGTGCCGGACTGCCTGCCGAGCTGGCCGAGGCCACCGGGGGACGCGCATACCCGGCCACCAGCGATGTGGGGGCCCGGCTGGCCGAGATCCGCCGCAACCCACCGCCACCGGTGCCCGATGCCGACGGCGCGGCCGCGTACGCGTCGGAGACCCCGGATCCCGCTGTGCTGGCGGCAATTATCGCGATCGCCGCCGTGCTGCTGCTGCCGGTGGTGATCCGCCGATGACGCTGCAACCCGCGCTGCCGATATGGCTGCTCATCGCGGCAGGCGCACTGGTGATCACCGCGACCGCGATTGGCCTGCTCCGCGGGCGCACCGCGATTGGCCTGCTCGTGACGGCGGCGCTGCTGTTGCTGTGCGCCCTGGTGCGCCCGGTCATCGGCTCCGAGCAGGCGGTGACCCGGGTCGCCGGCGACCGCGACCCGAACATCTTCGTGGTCGTCGACCGATCGCCCGATATGGTCGGGTCATCGATCATGCAGGCACGCAGTGATATCGAGGCCCTGATCGACCGCTATCCCGACGCCCGCTTCGCCGTCATCGGCTTCGCGGCCCGGCCATCGTTGGACTGGCCGTTGTCCGCCGATACGTGGAGCCTGCGCGCGCTGGCCGCCGCGATCGCCCCCGATGAGACCGCACCCGCCGATGCCGCCAATGCCGGTGCCGCGGCGACGGTGTTGCGCTACCAGCTCATCGGGGCCACGCAACAGTTCCCAAGGGCCCGCAATCTGGTGTTCTACCTGGGCGCCGGTGCACCCGGATCTGAGCTTCCGCCAAGAGAATTCGCGCTGCCCGAGAACTCGGTTGACGGTGGCGCGGTGTTCGGCTACGGGAACGCCGGTGTATCGACCCTACAAACCGTCGCCGATCAACTCGGGGTGCCTTACCTCCCGCGCGACCCCGGCAGTGCGCTGGACGATCAGCTCGACGCCGACGATGTCACCGCAGGTGAGCCGGTGGCGGCCAGACAGGGGGCATCGGGATTCCAGCTGTACTGGGTGCTCAGCGGCGCGGCAGCGGTCTTGCTACTGTGCGCGCTCTACCAGGCGCTGCGGGAACTGCGCCGCACCCGGCTGGACCGGGTGGAGGTGAGCCGGTGACCCCCCTGCGCAGGAGAATGTTGGTGCTCTCCGCCCCGGTGGTTCTGGTCCTGCTGCTCATCGCCGGCCGGTTGACGTGGACCGGGCTGGCGGATGGTGATGCGGCGCAGCGGTTCTCCGATGGTGTCAGCGCGGCGCGTGATGGCCGACTCGTCGAGGCGAACGAGGACCTCGCGGCGGCGCTCGGTCGCGTCGATGGCGGTCGATCCTGTCCGCTGCGGGTCGATCTGGTCCTGGTGCGCGAGACCCTGGGCGACCGGGCGGTCGCGGACGTCGAGGCCGATGACGCACGCGAGCACTATCGCGGTGCTCGTGAGGTTGTCGAGCAGGCACCGCCGGGCTGCTTCGCGGGCAACACCGACGCCGATCCCGACCGCCGGGAAATCCGCGCGCAGGCGGCGGCCAGGCTCGACACCAAGATCGCGGCGCTGTCGCAGCCGCTTCCGGCCGCTCCGCCACCCCCGCCCGCCGGCGCGCCGCCGCCGCCGGCAGCGACAGTCCCGGGGAGCGCGACACCCGGTGTCCAGGAACGCCGCCTGAATCCCGAGCAGGGCGATCCGCTGGATCGCCTCGGTGACATCCTGCGGGACGCTTCTCCGTAGACCCTGCGCAGACAACAGATACCGTCGAGTGATGGAAACGGTAGTGGTGATCACGGGCGGGGCCGGCGGTATGGGTGTGGCCACGGCGAGGATCGTCGGGCGTGATCAACAGGTGGTCCTGGCCGATGTACGTGCCGACCGACTCGACGGCGCGGTGACGGCACTGGCCGGATTCGGGGTTGCGGCAACGCCTGTTCATTGCGATGTCACCGACCGGCGGGCCGTCGATGCGCTGTACGCCACCGCGACCGAACTGGGCCCGGTGACGGCCGTCGTGCACACCGCAGGGGTGAGTCCCGCCATGGGAGACGCCGAATACATCATGCGCACCAACGTGTTCGGCACGGTACACATCAACGAGGCGTTCTTCGGCTCCGTCGGACCGGGTGGCGCGATAGTGAACGTCGCGTCAATGGCCGCACACCTTCTGCCGGAGTCCCTCATCCCCGTCGATCGGTTCCCAGAGGCGCTCCAGGATGAGTGTGCGTTCTTGGCCGATGTGTTGCCCGCCTGTGCGGTTGCCGGGGACGAGAAACGCTCCGCTATCGCGTACGGCATCAGCAAGAACTTCGTGAAGTGGTACAGCAGTGCCCAGGCCGAACGGTTCAATGGCCGCGGGCTGCGCATTGTCTCGGTGTCACCGGGAGCAGTCGACACCGAGATGGGCAGGTTGGAGGAGGCCGGCGGTGCCGACGCGGTGGTCTCCGACGCCGCGGTGCCTCGGTGGGGCACAGCCGAGGAGATGGCCGAGTTGTTCGCCTTCTGCATCAGTGACCGCGCGGGCTATCTCACCGGAACCGACATCCTCAACGACGGCGGGGTTGTCGCCTCCATCAGGGAGCGGGCCCGGGTGCGCCACGGCTGACCAGGTGTAAAGCACTCGCCACCAGGGTAATAGGACGCATGCGGTTGCGGCGGAGCGTTCTCGACGGACCGGGTATCACCCGGCTGCGGAAGGGAAAAGGCTTCACCTATCGGGGTCCCGACGGTGACCCGGTGGCGGACGCCGACCACTTGGCCCGCATCAAGGATCTCGTCATCCCGCCGGCCTGGCGCAAGGTGTGGATCAGTCCGTACGGCAACGGTCACATCCAGGCGGTGGGCACCGATGCCGCGGGCCGCAGGCAGTACCTCTACCACCAGGCCTGGCAGGAGGAGCGCGCCGAGGAGAAGTTCGACAGAGTGCTGGAGATGTCGACTGCGTTGCCCGCGTGGCGTGCGCGGATCGCCGCAGACCTCACCGGGCGCGGGCTGTCCCGTGACCGGGTGCTGGCGCTGGCATTACACCTGCTCGATCTCGGCTATTTCCGCGCCGGCGGCGAGCAGTACGCCGAGGAACATGAGTCCTACGGACTGGCGACCCTGCAATGCGAGCATGTCACCCTGCGAAAAGGCGCGGTGGCCTTCGATTTCCCGGCCAAGAGCGGCGTGCGCAGGACATGGGAGATCGATGATCCCGAGGTGCTGCGCGCCGTGCGCGCGCTGTTGCGCCGCGATGCCCGTACCGAGCGGTTGCTGGTGTGCCGCAACGATTCGGGCTGGGTCGAGATCCACGCATCGGACCTGAACACGCGTTTCAAGGAGCTGGTCGGCGACGAGTACAGCGTCAAGGATCTGCGCACCTGGCACGGTACGGTGCTGGCGGCCGCGGCCTTCGCCGAGGCCGATCCGGGCGAGACGGAACGCGGACGCAAGCGCGCGGTGTCGGGGGTGATGAAGCAGGTGTCCGAGGAACTCGGTAACACCCCGGCGGTGGCGCGGAGCTCGTATGTCGATCCGCGGGTGGTCGCCGGCTACGAGCAGGGCGCAACCATCGCCGCCGCGGCCAAACGCGCCGCACGGCAGAAGGACCGGGCGGCTGCCGTGGCAATCCTGGAGAAGGCGACCCGCAGCCTGGTCCGCAAGGTCGCCAAGGGCTGACGGCCCCGTTTCGCCCGGCACGCGGCCGGGAATCCACCCACATGCCGAATTCATCGATCAAGAACGAGAAGATGTATGAAGACCTGCGCGAGCAGGGCAACTCGAAGGAAAAAGCGGCGCGCATTTCCAACGCGGTCGCTGCGCGCGGCAAATCCGCGGTGGCGCGCAAAGGGGGCGAGTCGGGATCCTACGAGGACTGGAACGTCGCCGACCTCAAGAAGCGCGCCAAGGAGCTCGGTATGACCGGCTACTCGAAACTGACCAAGGACAAGCTCGTCGACAAGCTGCGCACTCACTGATCGGTCGGCTCGGGGGCGGTTGGCCGGCGCCACGACGGCGTCCTCGACATCGGGAAGCAAACCTGGGGTATCCATTGATCATGCGGATCGCCACCTTCAACATCCTGCACGGACGCACTGTCGGCGGGGGCGTACATCCCGAGCGCTTGGCCGAGTGCATAAAACGCCTCGATCCGGACATCCTCGCGCTGCAGGAGGTCGATCTCGAGCAGCAGCGATCGGGTCGCGCCGATCTCACCGCGGTGGCGGCCGAGGCGATGGGTGCGGTGGCGCACCAGTTCGTTGCCGCGATCGCAGGAACACCGGGCGCCACGTGGATGGCGGCCGACGGTGCGGAACAGCTGGGCACCGCGGCGTACGGTATCTCGCTGCTTTCCCGGTTCCCGGCCGCCAGTTGGCAGGTGGTCAGGATGCCCCGGATTCCGGTGCGATTTCCGCTGTACCTACCGGGGCCCCGCAAGATGGTCATGGTCAAGGAGGAACCCCGTGCCGCCGTGATCGCCGCACTGGACACGCCGCTGGGGCCGATATCGGTTGCCAATACCCATCTGTCGTTCGTACCGGGATGGAATCGCCGGCAATTGCGCCGGTTGGTGCGTAATCTGCAGGGGCTACCGGGCCCGCGCATCCTGACCGGCGATCTGAATCTGCCCCCCGATATCGTGGCCCGCTGTACCGGGTTTCGATCGCTGGCCAGTGCTCCGACCTTTCCCGCGGACGCCCCGAACAGGCAGCTCGACCACATCCTCACCGACGCTCCCGGATTGCGCGCGCGCTACGCCGAGGCACCTACCGTCGAATTGTCCGATCACCGCCCGCTGGTCGTCGATATCGAACTGCGTTAGTCGGCCTCGCTGCGCGCCTCGGCACCGGTCTGCCCGGTATCGAAATCGTCATCGGAGAAGGTTCGGCCCACGTATGAGCCGCCGTCGTCGCCGTCGGCGCGCGAGCCGGCCACCTTGGGGTCGTCATCGACGTCGGATTCGCCGTGCTCGGACTCATGCTTTTCGGGATCTGGACCTGTCATCGCCAACGGGTACCCACGACGGCGATGGCCAATCGGCACCGGCATACCTGGGTTAGTCGGGCCGAAAACGGGAAAGTACTTGAGCTATGGCTACTTACCGAGTTCTGAACCCCCACGGCGACGTCGTCGACACCAAAGACATCGAGAGCGCCCAGGACGCGCACGCCTGGTTCGTCGATTCCAAGGCAGACAACTCCGAACTCGGCTGGCGCATGGAGGTCAAGTCCGATGACGGATGGGCCTTCTTCGACGACAGCGAGGGTGCGTCCGACTGACGTCGGAACCAGCCGGGGTTGCGTGTTGCCCGTTTCGGACCGTGGTGCCCGGGTATCGCCTGCTCCATGAAAGCTGTCACCTGGCAAGGAAAACGCGATGTTCGGGTCGAACAGGTACCCGACCCGAAGATCGAACAGCCCACCGACGCGATAATCGAAGTCACCTCCACCAATATCTGCGGCTCCGATCTGCACCTGTACGAGGTGTTGGGGGCCTTCATGAATCCGGGCGACATCCTCGGCCACGAACCGATGGGAATCGTGCGGGAGGTGGGCGCCGAAGTCGGGAACCTCAAGGTCGGCGACCGGGTGGTGGTGCCGTTCCAGATCTCGTGCGGTTCCTGCTACATGTGCGACCTCGACCTCTACACGCAGTGTGAGACAACCCAGGTACGCGAACACGGGATGGGTGCCGCATTGTTCGGCTACTCGGAACTCTACGGACAGGTGCCGGGCGGGCAGGCCGAACTACTGCGGGTGCCACAGGCGCAATTCACCCACATCAAGGTGCCCGAGGGCCCGCCGGACTCGCGATTCGTCTATCTGTCCGACGTCCTGCCGACCGCCTGGCAGGCGGTGGCCTATGCCGGCATCCCCGAGGGTGGTTCGGTCACGGTGCTCGGCCTCGGACCGATCGGCGACATGGCCGCACGCATCGCCGCCCATCTGGGATACGACGTCATCGCGGTGGACCGGGTACCCGAGCGTCTCGCGCGTGCGCAACAGCGGGGACTGCGCACGCTCGACCTCGACCAGAACCCGGAACTCGGCGAGGCAATCCGGGAACTCACCGGCGGTCGCGGCACCGATTCGGTGATCGACGCCGTCGGTATGGAGGCCCACGGCTCACCGATAGCCAAAGTGGCACAACAGGTCAGCGGACTACTGCCCGATGCCCTGGCCAAACCGCTGCTGCAGAAGGCTGGTGTCGACCGGCTGGATGCGCTGTACTCGGCGATCGACATCGTCCGCCGGGGCGGCACGATATCGCTGATCGGTGTCTACGGCGGAATGGCGGACCCGCTGCCCATGCTGACGCTGTTCGACAAGCAGGTTCAACTCCGGATGGGCCAGGCCAATGTCAAGAAATGGGTGGACGACATCATGCCGCTGCTCGGCGATGACGACCCGCTCGGTGTCGACACCTTCGCGACCCACGTGCTGCCGCTCGATCAGGCGCCGCACGCCTATGACATCTTCCAGCGCAAGGCCGACGGTGCGGTGAAGGTGATTCTCACGCCCTGAACAGTGACAACACATCGACCCGGCGCACCCAGCGCCGGGTCGATTTGTGTACGCCGGTGCCGATACGGGTACGGTACGGCTGTCCGGGGGATCGATGACCACTGCGAAATCGAAGGACGACAACTTGCTACGTGATCTGAGACACACCAAAGGGATTCGGTCAGATCGAACGGTGCGCCGCAGAACACTCCTCAAGGTTCCATTGCTCGCGGCGCCTGCGGCTGCGGCCCTGTCGGCGACGCCCACCGCCTCGGCGGCAGTGGCGGGCCGATGGTCGACCGATCGTGCGCACCGGTGGTTTCGCGCACAGGGCTGGTTGGTCGGCGCCAACTACATCACCTCGAATGCCATC
This sequence comes from Mycobacterium sp. VKM Ac-1816D, assembly GCF_000416385.1. Taxonomy (NCBI): domain Bacteria; kingdom Bacillati; phylum Actinomycetota; class Actinomycetes; order Mycobacteriales; family Mycobacteriaceae; genus Mycobacterium; species Mycobacterium sp. VKM Ac-1816D. The sequence goes on along the minus strand of NZ_AOHQ01000142.1, from coordinate 46,206 downwards.
AACCAGCTGGAGATGTTCCAGGCAAAGACCTTCGACCCGGCACGCATCGACAACGAGTTGCGGATGGCCCGCTCGATCGGATTGAACACGGTGCGGGTCTTCCTGCACGATCAGCTGTGGACGCAGGATCGGGTCGGATTCCACCATCGCCTCGGCCAATTCGTGGATATCGCGGCAAAGCACGGCATTCGGCCGCTGTTGGTCCTTTTCGATTCGTGTTGGGATCCGCTGCCGCGCAGTGGGCCGCAACGGGCGCCCACCCGCGGGGTGCACAACTCGGGTTGGGTGCAGAGCCCCGGTGCCGAACGCCTCGACGACCGGCGCTACCGGCAGGTGTTGCAGGAGTATGTCATCCGGGTAATCGGCCAGTTCCGCAACGACGATCGGGTCCTGGGCTGGGATCTGTGGAACGAGCCGGACAATCCCGCCGCGGTCTATGCGAAGACCGAACGCAAGGACAAGTCCGAACTGGTGGCCGAGCTGCTGCCGCAGGTGTTCCGCTGGGCCCGCATGGTGGATCCGATCCAACCGCTGACCACCGGGGTTTGGGAAGGCGAATGGCGTGACGCCGCCCGGCGTAGCGAGATGGCGTCCATTCAACTGGGTCTCGCCGATGTGCTGAGTTTCCACAGTTATGACAACCCTGCCGGATTCGAGAGGCGCATCGAGGAGCTCCAGCCATGGGGCAGACCGATGATGTGTACCGAATACCTGGCGCGCACCGAGGGCAGCACCATCGAGGGCGTGCTTCCGGTGGCCAAGCGGCGCCACGTCGGCGCATACACCTGGGGCCTGGTGGCAGGTAAGACGCAGACCTACCTGCCGTGGGACTCCTGGGACAAACCCTATCTCGACCCGCCCCGGGAGTGGTTCCACGACCTGATGTTCGACGACGGCCGGCCATACCGACCGCGGGAGATCGACACGCTGCGCAGCCTCACCGGATCTCCGTGAGCTCCGGCGCCGCCAGCTAGTCCGTGCCCACGCTGATCAGGCGGACCACCGCTGCACCCTCCTCGTCGGAGGCGGCCAGGTCGATCTCGGCGACGATCGCCCAATCATGTTCGCGTGCAGGATCGTCGATGATCTGGCGCACTTCCCATCGGTTCGGTTGACGGTCGATGATCACCATGGCGGGTCCGCGTGCATCCGGACCGATGCCGATATCGTCGTGCTCGTCGAAATAGTCCGCGCCGACCTCCGCCCAGCGCTGGGCGTTCCATCCGGAGCCGGAATCGAGTTCACCCAGTTCGGTCCAGCGTCGTCGCGCGAAAAGCTCCACCCGGCGGAAGAGGGCATTGCGCACCATGGCCGTGAAGGCGCGGTCGTTGCCGGTCAGCGGCCGCGGTCGTGCCGGTACCGCCACCGGGACATCGTGGGGTAGTTCGGGGCTGGTCAGCTGCTCCCACTCGTCGAGGAGGCTCGAATCGACCTGGCGGACAAGCTCACCGAGCCACTCGACGATATCGTTGACCTCTTCGGTGCGCGCCGCCGTCGGCACACCCGAGCGCAGCGCCTTGAACGCATCCGACAGGTAACGCAACACCGCACCCTCGGAACGGGTGAGCCCGTACTGGCTGACGTATTCCCGGAACGTCATGGCCTTTTCCCACATCTCGCGGACCACGGACTTGGGCGACAGCGCCCCGTCGGCGGCCCATGGATTGGTCTGCAGATACACCGCGAAGGTGTGCTCCAACAACTCGGCCAGCGGCTTCGGATAACTGATCTCGTCGAGCAGTTCGATACGCTCGTCGTACTCGATGCCCTCGGCCTTCATGGCCGCGACCGCCTCGCCCCTGGCCTTCTTCAGCTGTGCGGCCAGGATCTGGCGGGGATCCTCCAGTGTCGCCTCGATCACCGAAACCACATCCAGGGCATAGGTTTCGGCGCTGGTGTCCAGTACGTCGACCGCCGCGAGTGCGAAGGTGGACAGCGGCTGATTCAACGCGAAGTCGGCCGGCAGATCCACGGTCAACCGGTAGCGCCGCCCGTCGGGCTCCGGGGTGTCGAGGCGCTGCACGATCCCGGCCTGCAGCAGGGAGCGGGCAATGCCCAGCGTCTCGCGGATCAGCCTGAGTTGCCGCTTGCGCGGTTCGTGATTGTCGGTGAGCAACCGGCGCATCGCGGCGAACGGGTCACCGGGCCTGTCGACGATATCGAGCACCATGGCCGTCGAGACCCGCATGCTGCTGGTGAGCGCTTCGGGAGTGGCCTCGACGAGTCGGGTCATGGTCTTCTCGCTCCATGGCACCATCCCCTCGGGAACTTTGCGACGTACCAGCTTTCGTCGCTTTCTGGGATCCTCGGCGACCTTGGCGAATTGTTTGAGGTTCTCCACCTCGTGCTCGGGCGCCTGCACCACGACGTTGCCGATGGTGTCGAATCCGGCCCGCCCCGCGCGCCCGGCGATCTGATGGAACTCGCGGGCGTTGAGCAACCGGGTACGGGTGCCGTCGTATTTCGACAGCGCCGAGTACACCACCGTGCGGATCGGCACGTTGATCCCCACACCCAGGGTGTCGGTACCGCAGATGACCTTCAACAAACCCGCCTGGGCGAGTTGTTCGACCAGCCGCCGGTATTTGGGCAGCATGCCGGCGTGGTGGACGCCGATACCGTGGCGCACCAGCCGCGACAGCGTCGACCCGAATGACGTGGAGAACCGGAAGGCGCCGATGTGTTCGGCGATGGCGGCCTTTTCCTGCTTGGTGGACACGTTGACGCTCATCAGGGCCTGGGCCCGCTCCAGCGCGGAGGCCTGGGTGAAGTGCACGACGTAGATCGGCGCCTGCCGAGTGTTCAGCAATTCACCGATCGTCTCGTGCATCGGCGTCGTGGCATAGGTATAGAACAACGGCACCGGACGTTCGGCGCCGGTGACCAGCGCCGTGGGTCGACCGGTGCGCCGGGTGAGGTCCTCGCGCAGGAATGTGACATCACCGAGGGTGGCGGACATGAGCAGGAACTGGGCCCTCGGCAACTCCAGCAGCGGAACCTGCCAGGCCCAGCCGCGGTCGGGATCACCGTAGAAGTGGAACTCGTCCATCACCACCAGACCGATATCGGCGTCGCTGCCCTCCCGCAGGGCGACGTTGGCCAGGATCTCCGCGGTGCAGGCGATGATCGGGGCGTCGGCGTTGACCGACGCGTCCCCGGTCAGCATGCCGACATTGTCTGCTCCGAACACCTCGCAGAGGGCGAAGAACTTCTCACTGACCAGAGCCTTGATCGGTGCGGTGTAGAAACTGACCCGATCACCGGCCAGCGCGGCATAGATGGCGCCGGTGGCGACCAGTGACTTGCCCGATCCGGTCGGTGTCGCCAGGACCACGTTGCTCCCGGAGACCAACTCGATCAGCGCCTCCTCCTGCGCGGGATAGAGCTGGGTGCCGTTGCCCGCCGCCCACTCACCGAAGGCGGTGAACAGCGCATCGGGGTCGGCATCCGGGTCGGGTGAGAGGGGAGCGGCAGTCATGTCGACCACCAGCCTGCCCGACGCGACCACGACGGCGAGGTCGGGGGTTGTCCGGCTCAGGTGGGCAGCCGCATCGTCTGGCTGTCACCGGGCCAGGTCAGCGCGCTGTCGGCGATCAACAGCAACTCATCCCCTGCGGCGAACACGTCGGTGGGAGCCGGCACCAGCACGGTGCCGGCGCGCACCAGTGTCACCAGGGCGGTGTTCGCCGGCAGATCCAACTGATCGACTCGGCATCCGACCAGCGGATCAAGCTGGGGCAGAGTGATTTTCGTCAGCGCCGCGCGGCCCTCGCGCAGGCCCATCAGGCGAACCAGGTGTCCCACGTCGATGGCACCCTCGACGGCGGCGACCAGGGCGCCGGGCGTCGATACCGCGACATCGACACCCCATGCGGGGCCGAACAGCCACTGATTGTCGACATCGTTGATCCTGGCCACCACCCGGGGCACACCGAACTCCGTCTTGGTCAGTAGCCCGATGACGAGGTTGGCCTTGTCGTCCCCGGTGGCGGCGATCACCACATCGCAGGTGTGTACCCCGGCCTCCTCCAGCGTCGACAGCTCGCAGGAGTCCCCGAGCAGCCAGTCCGCGGCCGGCACGGAATCCGGCTCGAAGCGCCGTCGCTCCCGCTCGATCAACAACACCTTGTGGCCGTAGCCGGCGAGCTCGCCCGCCACGGATCTGCCGACGTTGCCCGCGCCGGCCACCCCGATACGCATCTTGCGCACTGCCACCCCGCTAGTTTGACTTATCGCGGTAAGGGGGCGGGGGCGAAATGACGCTGCACGAGCTGTACCTGGCGCTGCTGATCGGCGGTCTGGTGCTGCTGGCGAGCATCGTCGGCACCCGGGTGGCCACCCGGGTCGGCTTCCCGGCCCTGCTGTTCTTCCTACTGGTCGGCGTGGTGCTCGGTGAGGACGGGCTCGGCCTGCAGTTCGACAGCGTCGAGGCAGCGCGCAACATCTGCACCGCCGCCCTGGCGGTGATCCTCGTCGAGGGCGGGTTGACCACCCGATTCGCCGATATCCGAAGGGTGTTGGCACCCGCCGGTGCGCTGGCCACGGTCGGGGTGGTGGTCAGCACGGCGCTCACGGCGGCAGGCGCCCATTTCCTGCTCGGCTTCGACTGGCAGCTGGCATTGCTGCTCGGCGCGATCGTGTCCTCCACCGATGCGGCCGCGGTCTTCTCCGTACTGCGGGTGCTACCGCTGCCCCGCAGGCTGGCCGGGTTGTTGGAGGCCGAGTCCGGATTCAACGATGCCCCGGCGGTGATCTTGGTGCTGATGTTCAGCGTCGTGCCGTTCGTCTTCGAACCGGCGGGCACCTTGTGGGAGATCGTCTTCGAACTCGTCGCCGGCGCGGCGATCGGCCTGGTCACCGGATTCGTCGGTGCACTGACCCTGCGCCGTATGGCGTTGCCGGCGTCCGGGCTGTACCCGATCGCCACCTTCGGATTGGGCGTGGTGGCCTTCGCCGCCGCGGGCAGTGTGCACGCCAGTGGTTTCCTGGCCGCCTACCTGGCCGCGGTCGTGCTGGCCAATTCCGGCCTGCCACATCGGACGACGACGCGGTCCTTCGCCGAGGGCCTTGGCTGGCTGGCCCAGATCGGGCTGTTCGTGCTGCTGGGTCTGCTGGTCGATCCCAGCGAGCTGGGCCGGGATCTGTTGCCCGCCATCGTCATCGGTCTGGTGCTGTTGCTGGTGGCCCGACCGGTCTCGGTGGCGGCGTCGCTGGTCGGCTTCGGTATCCCGCTTCGCGAGCAGCTCTTCCTGTCCTGGGCGGGGCTGCGCGGTGCCGTCCCGATCGTGCTGGCGACGTTCCCGATCGTGGCAGGGGTGTCTGGCAGCTCGCGGTTGCTGAACATCGTGTTCGTCCTGGTGGTGATCTTCACCCTGATCCAGGCGCCCAGCCTGCACCTGGTCGCCCGGCTGTTGGGGCTCACCGACTCCGGCGCCACCCGTGAGATCCAGGTCGAGGCGGCGCCCCTGGATGTCCTGAACGCGGAGCTGCTGACGATGACGGTGCAGTCACCATCGCGTCTGCACAATGTCAGCATCCTGGAACTGCGGTTGCCCGATCCCGCCGTGATCACCCTGATCATCAGAGACGGCAACACCTTTGTGCCGCTTCCGGACACCCGCATCGCCACCGGTGACGAACTGCTGATCGTGACCACCGCGAAGATGCGGGCCGCCGCCGAGGCCCGGCTGCGCGCCGTCAGCCGCCGGGGCAAGCTGGCTCATTGGTTCGACGAGTACGGCGACCCCTAGTGGATCGCCGGATCGGCGACCGCCGGCTGTTGGGTGTCAATTACGTCCACCGACGGCGCGTCGGGTGGCCGAAATGCGCCTGTGCATGGTCAGCTTGAGTCGATGACCGCCACGCCCGCTCTTCAACTGTCCGCCGCCGCCGCGGTGGCCGGTGCCGCGCTGCTGGTGTTCTCGGGTCCGGCCGGTGCCGCCCCCGAATCCGACGACCAGGGTTACCTCGGTTCGTTCGCCCGCTGCGCTTCCCCCGACACCGCGGTGATCTTCGGCGCCACCGACACCTCTCGGGTGGCCATCTGCGCCGATCCCGACGGTGGCTTCGAATACCGCGGCGTCCGGGTGCGTGACGGTGCCCGACTGGTGCTGTCGGCCACCCGCTCCGGCACCGGGTACGTGGCCTTCAACGAGGGACAGTCCTACACCGTGACGCCGGAATCGCTGGTGTTCAGCGTCGGCGACGATGTCATCCGGGAAGAGCCACTGATCGACGTGCACGAACCCGGCACCTCGGGCAGCTCGTCGTCCACGTCCACCTCCACGTCCACGTCCACTTCCACGTCGTCGGCCCCGACGTCCTCCACACCGACGTCGTCAGCCCCCACCACCACGGCGACCACCCGGCCCACGACGACGGTCACGGTGACCACCCCGCTGCCGCCACCGGGACCCGCGGAGGTCGGCGGGCAACTAGGTGAGATTTTCAGCGGGTCGTGACGACTGCAGCATCCGCTGCGCACAGTCCAGCAGTATCCGGTGCAGGTCCGCATCGGCGATGTCCTGCAGGCGCGGCTCGGCGGTGCTGCCGAAGATGCCCGATGTGATCATCCCGATGGTCACCCGGGTTTCGGCGTCATGGGTGGTACCGATCAGCAACTCGCGCAGACTGTCGGTGATCTCCTCGAACTCGCGGTGCGACTGCACCAGCGTCAACACAGCAGGGTCGCCGTAGAACATCGATCCGATGCGGCGGTGCCGGACGGCGAGTTCGACGAACCCGCTGATCGCGGCGTCGCGCCGGGATTCCGCCGACGAGATCGACTCGGCGATGCGGACCAGGCGCTCCATATCGTCGAACACCGGGCGCACCACCGCGAGCACGATGTCGTCCTTGGTCTGGAACTGGTAGTAGATCGCGGCTTTCCGGACGCCGAGGTGATCGGCGATCATCTGCAGCGAGGTCCCGTTGACGCCCCGCTCGGCGAAGAGGTGCAGCGCGGCCTCGATGACCCGCTCGCGCGCGAACCCGCGCTGCGATACCGGCTTGGCCACTGGGCACCTCCTCCTTTCCCTGACGCCTTGTTTCCCGGACACCTTGGCATGTCGCGTCCAGCGTCGCGGCAGATGAGTAGCGCTCGTCACATTTTCTAGCCGTGCGACTTGTAGAAGCTTAGCCGCATGGCTAACCTGACCGCAGTCGGACAAGGCTACTCTGACCGGCGTCCGGGCGTGGGCCCCACGCGGTATGAAAGGTCACAGAGCGAATGGCATCTCAGCAGTGAACGTGCTGAAGAAGATCTGGATCCCGCTGGTGATCCTCGCGGTGGTGTTCGTCAGTACGTTCACGGTGATGCGGGTGCGGACGTTCTTCGGCACCGGGCCGGGATATGTGTCCACCGAGAACAGCGCCGCCGACGACTCCGAGCCGTTCGATCCCAAGGTCGTCAAGTACGAGGTCTGGGGCGAGCCGGGCGCCACGGCCAACGTCAACTACATGGACCTGGACGCCAAGCCGGTGCGCGCGGACAACGTCACGCTGCCCTGGGAGATCACGCTGAGCACCACCGCGCCGTCGGTGTTCCCGACCATCTCTGGCCAAGGTGACGGCAGCACCCTGTCCTGCCGGATCACCGTCGACGACGAGGTCAAGGACGAGCGTACGGTCAACGGTGTCGGCGCGCACACCTACTGCCTGGTGAAGTCCGCATGACCATGACCGACGGCGGTGCCGAACCCCGCACCGACGCCATCCCGGTCGCGAAGGCCCACCGCGGTGACGGTATCGCCAGGTGGATCCGGACCCTGGCTCTGCCGATCATCATCATCTGGGCGGTGCTGATCGGGCTGCTGAACGTGGCGGTACCCCAGCTCGAAGAAGTCGGCCAGATGCGGTCGGTGTCGATGAGCCCGTCGAATGCCCCGTCGGTGATCGCCGTCAAACGGGTCGGCACCGTCTTCGACGAGTTCACCTCGGACAGTTCGATCATGATCGTGCTGGAGGCCGATCGTCAGCTCGACGAGGCCGATCGCGACTTCTACAAGGAGATGATCGGCAAGCTCGAGGCCGACCCCGAGCACGTCCAGCACGTCCAGGACTTCTGGGGCGACCCGCTGACCGCGGCCGGCGCCCAGAGCGGCGACGGCAAAGCCACCTATGTGCAGGTCTACACCGCGGGCAACCAGGGTGAGGCGCTGGCCAACGAGTCCATCGAGAAGGTCCAGGACATCGTCTACGGGATGCAGCCGCCGCCTGGGCTGAAGGTGTTCGTCACCGGCCCGGCGGCGTTGGCCGCCGACCAGCAGATCGCGGCCGACCGCAGCCTCAAGGTGATCGAGGGGCTGACGTTCCTGGTCATCATCGTGATGCTGCTGTTGATCTACCGGTCGTTCGTCACCACGATCGTCACCCTGGTCATGGTGGTGATGTGTCTGCTCGCCGCGCGCGGGGTCGTCGCCTTCCTCGGGTACCACGAGATCATCGGCCTGTCGGTCTTCGCGACGGGCCTGTTGGTGACGCTGGCGATCGCCGCGTCGACGGACTACGCGATATTCCTGCTCGGCCGGTACCAAGAGGCCCGCGCCGAGGGTGAGGACCGAGAAGCCGCCTACTTCACGATGTTCCACGGCACCGCCCACGTCGTCATGGGATCGGGTCTGACCATCGCGGGCGCCACGTTCTGCCTGCACTTCACGAACATGCCGTACTTCGTCACCCTGGGTATCCCGCTGGCGATCGGCATGATCGTGGTGGTGCTGGCCGCGCTGACCCTGGGTCCGGCGATCGTCAGCATCGCCTCGCGGTTCGGCAAGACCCTGGAACCCAAGCGCGCCATGCGCACCCGCGGCTGGCGCAAGATCGGTGCCGCCATCGTGCGCTGGCCCGGCCCGATCCTGGTCAGCGCCATCGCCATCACGATGGTCGGTCTGCTGGCATTGCCCGGCTACCAGACCAACTACAACGACCGGAACTACCTGCCGACGGACCTGCCCGCCCAAGAGGGTTACGCAGCCGCCGAGCGGCACTTCTCGCAAGCGCGGATGAATCCCGAACTGCTGCTGGTGGAAAGCGATCACGATCTGCGTAACTCGGCGGATTTCCTGGTGATCGACAAGATCGCCAAGGCCATCTTCCGCACCGAGGGCGTCGGACGCGTGCAGGCGATCACCCGCCCGCAGGGCACGCCGATCGAGCACACCTCGATCCCGTTCCAGATCAGCATGCAGGGTACGACTCAGAAAATGAACGAGAAGTACCAGCAGGACATGATGGCCAACATGCTCAAGCAGGCCGATGACATGCAGACCACCATCACGAGCATGGAGAAGATGAACTCCATCACCGTGCAGATGGCGCAGACCACGGCGTCGATGGTGGCCAAGATGAAGAACATGTCGCTCGACATCGCCGAATTGCGGGACAACATCGCCAATTTCGACGATTTCTTCCGGCCCATGCGCAATTACTTCTACTGGGAACCGCACTGCTTCAACATCCCGGGCTGCTGGGCCATCCGGTCGATCTTCGACACCCTCGACGGTATCGACGTGATGACCGACAACTTCGAAGAGATCATCCCGGACATGGAGCGTCTCAACGAGCTGATGCCCCAGATGGTCGTCCTCATGCCGCAGATGATCGCGACGATGAAGAACATGCAGCGCTACATGCTGACCATGTACCAGACCCAAAAGGGCATCCAGGATCAGATGTCGGCGATGCAGGACAACTCGTCGGCGATGGGTGAGGCCTTCGACGCCGCCCAGAACGATGACTCGTTCTATCTCCCGCCGGAGACCTTCGAGAACGAAGACTTCAAACGCGGGATGAAGAACTTCCTGTCCCCGGACGGGCATGCGGTGCGCTTCATCATCAGCCACGACGGTGACCCACTGAGTCCCGCCGGGATCGCCCGTATCGATGCGATCAAGAACGCCGCCAAGGAGGCGATCAAGGGCACCCCGCTGGAGGGCTCCAAGATCTACCTCGGCGGCACCGCCGCCACGTACAAGGACATGCAGGACGGCGCGAACTGGGATCTCATCATCGCCGGGATCGCCTCGATCGCCCTGATCTTCATCATCATGCTGCTCATCACCCGCAGTGTGGTGGCCGCCGCCGTGATCGTCGGCACCGTCGTCATCTCACTGGGTTCGGCATTCGGGATCTCGGTGCTGATCTGGCAGCACATCATCGGTATCCCGCTGCACTGGATGGTGCTGCCGATGGCGGTCATCATCCTGCTAGCGGTGGGCGCCGACTACAACCTGTTACTGGTGGCCCGGCTCAAGGAGGAGATCCACGCCGGCCTGAACACCGGGATCATCCGCGCCATGGGCGGCAGCGGTTCGGTGGTGACGGCCGCGGGTCTGGTGTTCGCCTTCACGATGATCTCGATGGCGGTCAGCGAATTGACCGTGATGGGTCAGGTCGGCACTACGATCGGTCTGGGTCTGCTGTTCGACACCCTGGTGATCCGGGCCTTCATGACACCCTCGATCGCGGCGCTGTTGGGTAAGTGGTTCTGGTGGCCCCAGCAGGTCCGCCGACGGCCGCTGCCGTCCCCGTGGCCCACGCCGCCGACAGAACCGGTGTCGGCCGGCGCACCGGAGAAGTAAGGAGTCCGTGATGGCGACGACGAGATTCACCGCGGTGGTGGCCGCAGCACTGGCGGCGGGTTCCCTGGCGTTGGCCGCGCCCGCGCAGGCCGATCCGGACAGCGACTTCGCCAAGGAACTACACACCTACGGCATCTACGGGCAGAAGGACTTCAACGCCTGGATCGGCAAGATCGCCTGCAAACGTCTCGATCGCGGTGTCGATGCCACCGCACGCGACTCGGCGAAGTTCGTCTCCGATCAATTGGCGCGTGGCACCAGCACCGAACAGACCTACCAATTCCTCGGCGCCGCGATGAACTATTACTGCCCCGACAAGCGCGTCCTGCTCACCCAGTAAGGGAGACAACGATGATGAAGAAGCTGACACTGGCCGCGCTGGCCGCCGCGGCGGCACTGACGCTCGCACCGGTCGCCTCCGCCGATGCCACCGACGAGTACCCGATTCCCAGCAAGATCCTCAAGACCCCGTGCACCGCCGAGCAGATCTTGGCCGCCACCCGCGACACCAACCCGGTCTACTACGAGCGCTACATGATCGACTACAACAACAAGTCCCCCGAGGTGCACCGCGCCGTCCAGGACCGCATCCACTGGTTCTTCGCCATGGATTACGCGGGCCGCCGGCAGTACTCGGAGGACACGGCCACCAACGCCTTCTACGAGCAGCTGGCCTGGAATTGGCCGAACTGGGCCAAGATCTTCTTCAACAACAAGGGCGTCGTCGCGGCGTCGACCGCGGTCTGCCAGAACTACCCGCCCGACGATATGTCGGTCTGGGTCTGGTGACCTGCGCCTGAGCGGATAGATTGGCGGCCGTGGTTCTCCCCACGAGCAGACGCGTATACCCCTGAAAGTCTGCCTGTTTGGGGGTATACGCGTCTGCTCGCCGAGGGAGGGGAGCGGTCAGGACAGGTGATGTACCTCCTGCAGCCCGTACACCGGCGTCGGCAGCCCCTCGTACCGGGCCTTGAGCTGGAGCGCCAGATACAGCGAATAGTGCCGCGACTGATGCAGATTGCCGCCGTGGAACCACAGGTTGGGCTGCTGGGTGGGCTTCCACATGTTGCGCTGCTCGCCCTCCCACGGTCCCGGGTCCTTGGTGGTATCGCTGCCCAGGCCCCACACCTTGCCCACCTTGTCGGCGACGTCCTGGCCGATCAGGTCGGCCGCCCAGCCGTTCATCGAGCCGTACCCGGTGGCGTAGACCACCACATCGGCCGGTAATTCGGTGCCATCGGCCAGGATCACCGAGTCCGCGGTCAGCCGTTCCACGTCGCCGTGGGCGAGTTTGATGCTGCCGTCGGCGACCAGATCGCAGGCGCCGACGTCGATGTAGTAGCCCGACCCGCGCCGCAGATACTTCATGAACAGACCGGAACCATCGTCGCCCCAGTCCAATTCGAACCCGGCCGCCTCCAGCCGCTCGTAGAACTCCTTGTCGCGCTGGCGCATCTGGTCGTACAGCGGGATCTGGAACTGGTGCATGATCCGGTACGGCAGCGACGCGAATGTGAGGTCGGCCTTCTCGGTGGTCATCCCGTCGGCCAGCGCCTGCTCGGAATACAGTGCGCCCAAACCGATCTCCATCAGCGAGTCCGATTTGACGATATGCGTGGAGGATCGCTGCACCATGGTGACGTCGACACCGTTCTCGAACAGCGCCTTGCAGATATCGTGTGCGGAGTTGTTCGAGCCGATCACCACGGCCTTCTTGCCGACGTAGGCGTCGGGACCGGGATGTGCCGAGGAGTGGTGCTGATCGCCGCGGAACTCGTCCTGGCCGGGGAACACCGGCACATTCGGCTTACCGGACATGCCGGTGGCCAGCACCAGCTGGGTGGGATGCAGGGTGAGCCGCTCGCCGTCGCGGTCGACCTCCACCGTCCAGGTCTGGGACTCGTCGTCGAAGGTGGCGGACAGGCAGCTCGTCTTCGACCAGTACGGCACCTCCATGACCCTGGTGTAGAACTCCAGCCAGTCACCGATCTTGTCCTTCGGCGCGAACACCGGCCAGTTCTGCGGGAAGGGCAGGTAGGGCAGGTGGTCGTACCAGACCGGATCGTGCAGGCACAGCGACTTGTAGCGCTTGCGCCACTGGTCGCCAGGCCGCTCGTGCTTGTCGACCACGATCGCCGGCACCCCGAGTTGACGTAGCCGCGCGCCGAGCGCGATACCGCCCTGGCCACCGCCGATCACCAGCGTGTAGGGCTGAACGGTGCGGCCCAGCTCGGCGTCCTCGGCGGCCTTGCGCTCGGCCCAGGACCGCGGATCGGGATCGCTGCCGTGGACCGCGCCCATGACACGGCGCGTTCCCTTGGGTTCCTCGTGTCCCTTGAGCTCCTGCAGCGCGGTCAGGAGCGTCCAGGCGCGGTCGGTGCCGTCCTCGTCACGCAGCCGCAGATGGCCGATGCCCCGGCCGGCGGCGGTCTCGAACTCGATGAACGCGGTGACGACGCCGTCATCCTCGGTGGGTGTCTCGCGGGTGCGCCACCCCGCCGGATCGGTGCCGGCGAGGCGTTCGGTCAGCATGGCGGCGATGCTCTCGCGACCCTCGAGCGTCTTCAGGTTCCAGGTGAAGGACACCAGGTCACGCCAGAAGCTGTCGACGGCGAACAACCCCACGGCGTGATCGGTATCGCGGGTGGCCAGCGCGGTCTCGAATTCGGAGAGCCAGGCGTCCACCCGGTCCTGCGGTGAGCGGACGGGGGCGGGCGCATCAATCATCTGAGTCATGTGCGCCAGCTCACACCCGTGGCTCGCGGCGGCGCAAGACCTGCAACCCCCTGCAACCCTTTCGGCTGTGCGCCAGCTCACATAGGAATGTGAGCATGAAAGCAGCTGTGTATTACGGACCCAACAAAGTGGATGTCACCGACGTCCCCGAACCGGAGCCCGGGCCGGGAACGGTGAAGGTGCAGGTCGGCTACAACGGCATCTGCGGCACCGACCTGCACGAGTACTACGCGGGCCCCATCTTCGTGCCGACCGAACCGCATCCGTTGACCGGTGCGCAACTGCCCATCGTGATGGGCCACGAGTTCTCCGGGACCATCACCGCGCTCGGCGAGGGGGTCACCGGGTGGGCCGAGGGCGACCGGGTCGCCATCGAGCCGATCTACCGCTGCGGACGGTGCGGACCATGTCTGGCCGGCACCTACAACATCTGCGCACAGATCGGATTTCACGGTCTGATGTCCGACGGTGGGATGGCCGAGTACACGGTGGTGCCGACCGACATGCTGCACAAGCTGCCCGACAATGTCTCGCTCGAACTCGGCGCCCTGGTCGAACCGATGTCGGTGGCCTATCACGCCGCCACCCTCGGCGATCCCGACCCCGACCGCACCGCCATGGTGTTCGGTGCCGGACCGATCGGTATCGGCCTCTGGTTCGCGCTGCGCGGCAAAGGCATCGAGGATGTGTTCGTCGTCGAACCCTCGGCGACGAGACGGTCGGCCATCGAGGCGCTCGGTGCCCGCACGCTGGATCCGACGGCACTGGACGTCCCGGGCTTCATCGCCGATCACACCGACGGGCATGGCGCGGGCGCGGTATACGACGCCGCCGGTGTCGCACCGGCGGTCGAGACCGCCCTGGCATGCGTCGGGGCGCGCAAGGCGATGGTCAGCGTCGCGATCTACGAGAAGCCGCTGACCACCCCGCTGCTGAACCTGGTGATGAACGAATCCCGGATCCAGGGCTCATTGTGTTACACCGCAGCCGATTTCCAGGCCGTCATCGGTCTGATGGCCGAGGGCGCCTACGACACCACCGGCTGGGTGACCGCCATCGGCCTCGACGATGTCATCGACGAGGGCTTCGAGGCCCTGCATGCCGGAACCAAGATGAAAGTACTGGTGCAACCATGACGCAGACGGACACGACACGAACGATCCCCGCCCCGCTGCTGGGCGAGGTGGCCTTGGTGACCGGTGCGGGCCGCGGCATCGGCCGCGGTATCGCCCATGAGTTGGCCGGCCAGGGTGCCGATATCGCGCTGGTCGATATCCATCCGGACGCGCTGGCCCAGGTCGCCGAGGAGATCGCCGAAATCGGTTCCAAAGTGACCACATTCGTCGCCGACATCTCGGACCGTGATGCGGTGTTCGCCGCCGTCGAGCATGCCGCCGCGGCCCTCGGCGGATTCGACATCATGGTCAACAACGCCGGTATCGCGCTGGTCGGGCCGATCGCCGAGGTGACCCCCGAGCAGCTGTCGCGGTTGTGGGCCATCAATGTCGACGGTGTGCTGTGGGGTATTCAGGCCGCCGTCGCCAAGTTCATCGCGCTCGGAAACAAAGAGCGCGGCAAGATCAGCCGGATCATCAATGCGTCCAGCATCGCCGGGCACGAGGGTTTTGCGATGCTCGGACCCTACAGCGCGACGAAGTTCGCGGTGCGGGCGCTCACCCAGGCTGCGGCCAAGGAGCACGCAGCCGACGGCATCACCGTCAACGCGTACTGCCCAGGGGTGGTCGGCACCGATATGTGGGTCGAGATCGACAAGCGGTTCGCCGAACTGACCGGTGCAAAGGAGGGGGAGACCTTCGAGAAGTTCTCCGCCACCATCGCCCTGGGGCGGCCGGAAACCCCGGAGGACGTCGCCGGATTCGTCGCCTACCTGGCCGGACCCGGTGCGGCCTACATGACAGGTCAGGCCGGGTTGATCGACGGAGGCATGGTCTACCGGTGACCCGCGCGTGACAGCCCGTGTGACGGGGAGCACAATCGAACGAGTGGCAGGCGCCTCGAACCCCGAGCCCGCGGTCGCCGTCGGTGACGACCCGCGTCGCTACGCCATGCTGCTCTCCGAGGTCTACGACGCGACGATGGCGGGCGGGCGATCGCCGGCCAAGCCGCGTCCGGTGATTGCCGATTCCTGGAACCGGTTGCTGGACAGCGGGATCGACCCCGAGCGTCACGACCCCCCGGATATCGACCGCAGTGGATTGGATCTGCTGCGCCAGTCCTCCGGGCTGGTGACGGTTCTGGAGGACATCACCCGCGGGTTGGAATCGGTGATCGCCGACGGCAGCAACATCCTGGTGGTCGCCGACGCTCGCGGCCGGGTGTTGTGGCGCTCAGGGACACCGCGGGTGCTCGGCAACGCCGACCGGCTGGGGTTCGTGGAGGGTGCCGACTGGGGCGAGTCGGCGGTCGGCACCAACGCCATCGGCACCGCCCTGGTGTCGCGGCGTGCGGTGCAGATCTTCTCCGCCGAGCACTTCCTGCGCAGTCACCACGCGTGGACCTGCGCGGGTGCGCCGATCCGGGATCCGCGCACCGGGCATGTGATCGGCGCTGTCGACGTGTCCGGCCCGGCCTCGACGGTGCACCCCACCACGATCGCGCTGGTGGACCTGGTGGCGCGGCTGGCCGAATCGCAGCTGCGGGAGGCGCACGCCCGTACGCTGGACCGGCTGCGGGCGGTGGCGGCCCCGATGCTGGCCCGGCTGGGCGAGCCGGCGCTGGCCGTCGATCCGGAAGGGTGGGTGGCCGCGGTCGACTCGATGCCGCCGCACAACCGGATCATGTTGCCGCAGAAGGCCGGACCGGGTAGAGCGTGGATACCGGCGCTGGGGGCGTGTGAGCTGGAGCCGCTGTCGGGCGGGTGGTTGGTGCGCCCGGTCTCCGATGCGGCCCACGACGAGGGCGCAGCCGCCGCCGAGTTGACGCTGGACCTGCGCCAACAGCCGGTGCTGGAACTGGCCGGGCCGTCCGGGGCGTGGCGGCAGGACATCTCGCCCCGGCACGCGGAGATCCTGCTGGTGCTCGCCGTTCATCGGGCGGGACGTACCGCGCCGGAGCTGGCGGCCGACCTCTACGGTGACCGGAGTCGGGTGGTGACGGTGCGGGCCGAGATGTCACGTCTGCGTAAGCAACTCGTCGGCATCATCGAGGCGCAGCCTTATCGGTTCGGTGACGGCATCGGGGTCCGGGTGCATCGGCCGGCGGACCCCGCGGCGTTGTTGCCGTCCTCGACCGCCCCGGCGGTGCGGCTGGCCAGGGGTCAGTCCGCGACGTAGGACGTCATCGACAGCGAGCCGTAGCTGTATCCGTCCACCAGCACCGAGGCCGGTCGGGCGCCGGCGATGCCTGCGAAGTACAGCATCGGGATGAAGTGATCGGGCGTCGGGACCGCGATCGGGTAGTCGGCGTGCTCACGCAACCGCAGTACCTCGGCCGGGTCGGTGGTGAGCAGCTCCCGCGCCGCGGTGTCGAACCGTGTCGCCCAGTCGAATCCGGTATCGGCAAATCCGGAGTCCATCAGGCGCAGGTTGTGCACGATGTTGCCGCTACCGAGCACCAGGACACCGGCGTCACGCAGCGGCGCCAGGCGCGCCCCGAGATTGAGGTGGTACTCCAGCGGCTGTTCGGCGTTGATCGACAGCTGGACCACGGGGATGTCCGCCTCGGGGAAGGCGTGTACCAGCACCGACCAGGCCCCGTGATCGATACCCCAGCTGTCCTCGTCGGCACCGACCCAGGTGGGTTGGACGATCGCGGAGATCTCGTCGACCAGATTGGGTAAACCCGGTGCGGGGTAACGGATGTCGTAGAGCTCGCGGGGGAAGCCGTAGAAATCATGGATGGTGCGCGGCCAGGACATCGTGGTGACGGCGGTGGCGTTGATGTACCAGTGCGCGCTGATGACGAGGATGGCCCGCGGGCGGGGGACCGACTGCCCGAATGCCCGCCACGAAGCGGTGTATCGGTTGTCGTCGACGGCGTTCATCGGGCTGCCGTGCCCGATGAACGCTGCGGGCATGGCGTTCATGAGTCGACGCTACCGCCGGATGCCTACGGCCGCTCGGGCGGTGTGACCGAGGTCTCGGAGGTAGGCCTTGCGGTACGTGAGCACCAAGTTAGGGTCGCCTTACCCATATCTGGAAGTGAGGTCTCGATGCGGAAGATCCGTGTGGCGGTCATCGGAGCCGGCCCGGCAGGTATCTATGCCTCCGACATTCTGACCAGCGAATACCCGGACGCCCGGGTCGATCTGTTCGACCGGTTGCCCGCCCCGTACGGGCTGGTCCGCTATGGCGTCGCCCCCGATCATCCGCGCATCAAGGAGATCATCAAGGCGCTGCGCAGAGTGCTCTCGCGTGACGAGATTCGGTTCATCGGCAACGTCCACTACGGCACCGATCTCTCGTTGGCGGACCTGCGCAGCCACTACGACGCCGTCATTTTCTCCACCGGAGCCCGCCACGACCGTCCGCTGGACATCCCGGGTATCGACCTACCGGGCAGTCACGGCGCCGCGGACTTCGTGTCCTGGTACGACGGGCATCCCGACGTGCCACGCGACTGGCCGCTGCAGGCCCGCGAGGTCGCGGTCCTCGGCGCGGGCAATGTGGCCCTCGATATCGCCAGGGTGCTGGCCAAACCTGCCGACGAACAACTCGGCACGGAGATCCCCGGTAATGTCTACGCCGGGCTCGCGCTCAACCAAGCCACCGACGTCCACGTCTTCGCCCGGCGCGGCCCGGCCCAGATCAAGTTCTCGCCCATGGAATTTCGTGAACTCTCGCACTCGCCGAGTGTCGACGTCATCGTGCACCCCGAGGGTTTCGAGATCGACGAGGCGAGCCAGAAGGCCATCAACTCGACCAAGGCGACCAAGCTCGTCGTCGACACCATGATGAAGTACATGGACCGGGAGCCGACCGGCGCCCCGCACCGCATCCACATCCATCTGTGCCAGGCTCCCGTCGCGGTACTGGGCACCGACCGGGTAGAGGTACTGCGCACCGAACGCACCGAACTCATCGGTGACGGCACGGTCCGTGGCACCGGCGAATTCACCGATTGGCCGGTGCAGGCCGTCTACCGTGCGGTGGGGTACATGTCCTCGCATCTGGCCGATCTGCCGTTCGATCACCACGCAGGCGTGATTCCCAACGATGCCGGCAGGGTGCTCGACGCCGACTGGATGGTGGTCGACGCCACCTATGTCACCGGATGGATCAAGCGCGGGCCGATCGGACTCATCGGGCATACGAAATCGGATGCGGCCGAGACGGTTTCCAGCCTGCTCGCCGATCTGCCCGCCATCGCCCCGCCCGAGGTCAGCGACCCCGACGCCATTCTGGAGGTCTTGGCGGGCCGAGGTGTGGACTACACCACCTGGGCCGAGTGGGAGCGCCTGGATGCCCATGAGATCGCCCTCGGCGCCGAGCAGGGCCGCGAACGCGTCAAGGTGGTGCCGCGCGAGGACATGATCGCGGCGGGGCGCGCCTGACTCACCCGCCCAGGTAGGCGTCCGCCCAGGCGCCGATGATCCGGCCGGCACGCTTGGCCTGGCCGGGACCGGTCAACAGATGCTCGGAGCCCTCCAGGGATACGAAGCTGCGCGGATGCCGGGCGGTCTGGAAGATATCGCTGGCGTTCTGGATGCCTACGGTGTTGTCGGTCGGGGAGTGCAGGATCAACAGCGGCAGCTTCAGGTCCCGGATCTTGTCGCGCAGATCGGCACGGCGGACATCCTCGACGAAGGCCCGCTTGAGGGTCAGTGTCTTGCCGCCGACCATCCATTGACCGCTGCCCTCGGCGAACACCTGCTCCAGGCAGGCGTCGTACTGATGCTCGACATGGGTGGGGTCGAACGGCGCACCCACCGTCACGACCGCCCGCACGCCCACGCAGTCGCGGGCCGCGGCGATCACCGCCGCACCGCCCCACGAATGCCCCACCAGCAGATCGGCCGGGGTGCCGCGGTCGGCCATGAACGCACACGCCCGGATGATGTCGTCGACCTTGCAGGTGAAGGACCCGTCACCCCAGTCGCCCGCCGAACCGCCCAGCCCGAGTGCGTCGAACCGCAGCATGCCGATGCCGTCGGCGGCCAGTTGTTTGCAGATCCGAGCCGCCGCCGGGGAGTCCTTACCCAGGGTGAACCCGTGCGAGAACACCCCCCAACCGCGTACCGGTCCCTCGGGCAGGTCGATGATCCCGGCCAGCTCCGGCCCCGTCGCGCTGGGGAAGATGCAGCGTTGCGCCATGGGTGGAGGTGTATCACGCGGGCACCGCGCCGTTTAGGGTGGCGGTCGTGCCGCTTCACACCATCGCACTCGAACTCGTCCCACCGAACGTGGAACGGGGTGCGCAGTACGCCGTCGACGAGGCGGCCAAGGTGCGGGCACTGTCCGCCGAATCGGGCGTGTCCCTCGGACACATCATGATCCCCGGAATGATCGACGAGGACGATGACCGTCCCGTCGAGATGAAACCCAAGATGGATGTGCTGGAGTACTGGTCGCTGATCCAGCCCGAACTGCCGCAGGCGCGCGGACTGTGCACCCAGGTGACGTCCTTCCTCGACGAGAGCGCCCTGCGCGGCCGGCTCACCGAACTGAACGCGGCACACTTCGACGGCATCGCCTTCGTGGGCGTGCCGCGCACCCTCAAAGACGGCGAGGGCGGCGGCGTCGCCCCCACCGATGCGCTGTCCACCTTCGCCTCGCTGGTGCCCAATCGCGGTGTCATCCTCATCCCGACCCGCGAGGGTGAGCAGGGACGGTTCACGTTCAAGCTGGACCAGGGCGCGACCTACGGTATGACCCAGCTGCTGTACTCGGATGCCATCGTGGGCTTCCTCACCGAGTTCGCCGCTTCCACCGACCACCGCCCCGAGATCCTGCTGTCCTTCGGGTTCGTGCCGCAGATGGAGTCCAAGGTCGGCCTGATCAACTGGCTGATCCAGGACCCCGGTAATGCGGCCGTGGCCGCCGAGCAGGAGTTCGTGACGCGTATCGCCGGGCTGGACCCGGCCGAGAAGCGCCGCGAGATGCTCGATCTGTACAAGCGGGTGATCGACGGCGTCGGCGCCCTCGGTTTCCCGCTCAGCGTGCACTTCGAGGCGGCCTACGGTCCGTCGCGGCCGGCCTTCGAGACCTTCGCCGCGATGCTCGACTACTGGTCGCCGGGCCGCTCCGGCTAGCCTCGTGTGAGTGTCCGACCCCGCCGTCCGTGAGCTGTACGCCCGTCTGGACGGTCTGACCTACCGCGACGCGTCCCGGTTGGGCCGCCGACTCAAGGGCCTGCGCGGTGACCCGCCGGAACAGTTGCTCGCCCAGTTCGCCGCGGCCGAGGCACTGGTGCACACCCGGGCGTCCGCGGTACCGCAGATCAGCTACCCGGATCTGCCCGTCTCCGACAGCCGCGACGAACTGGCGAAGGCGATCAGCGAGAACCAGGTGGTGGTGGTGGCCGGGGCCACCGGGTCGGGCAAGACGACCCAGTTGCCGAAGATCTGCCTGGAGCTCGGCCGTGGCATCCGCGGCACCATCGGGCACACCCAGCCCCGCCGGCTGGCCGCGCGCACAGTGGCCCAACGCATCGCCGACGAACTGGGCACCCCGCTCGGGTCAACGGTGGGCTACACGGTGCGATTCACCGATCAGGCCAGCGACTCCACGCTGATCAAGTTGATGACCGACGGCATCCTGCTCGCCGAGATCCAGCGCGACCGCCGGCTGCTGCGTTATGACACCCTGATCCTCGACGAGGCCCACGAGCGCAGCCTGAACATCGATTTCCTGCTCGGCTATCTGCGCGAGCTGTTACCGCGCCGTCCCGATCTGAAGGTCATCGTCACCTCGGCCACCATCGCGCCGGGACGCTTCGCCGAGCACTTCGCGATCGACGGGGTGGCCGCCCCCATCGTCGAGGTGTCGGGGCGGACGTATCCGGTGGAGATCAGATATCGGCCGCTGGAGGTGCCCGTGCGTGCTTCCGACGACGCCGACGACCCGGCGGATCCCGACGATCCCGACCACGAGATCGTGCGTACCGAATCCATGGTCGGCACCGCCGACGTGGTGCGGGACCCCACCGAGGCGATCGTGGACGCAGTCCGCGAGCTGGAGGCCGAACCGCCCGGCGATGTGCTGGTGTTCCTGTCCGGGGAACGCGAGATCCGCGATACTGCCGATTCTCTGAAGGATCTGCCCAACACCGAGGTGTTGCCGCTGTACGCCCGGTTGCCGACCGCCGAGCAGCAGAAGGTGTTCACCCCCGGTCGCTCGGGCCGTCGGATCGTGCTGGCCACCAACGTCGCCGAGACCTCGTTGACGGTCCCGGGTATCCGCTACGTGGTCGACCCGGGTACCGCACGTATCTCGCGCTACAGCCGGCGCACCAAGGTGCAGCGGCTGCCCATCGAGCCGATATCGCAGGCCTCGGCGGATCAGCGGGCGGGCCGGTCCGGCCGTACCGCGCCTGGTGTCTGCATCCGGCTGTATTCGGAGGCCGACTTCGCAGCACGGCCGCGCTATACCGATCCGGAGATCCTGCGCACCAACCTGGCCGCGGTGATCCTGCAGATGGCTGCGCTGAAACTCGGTGACGTGCAGGACTTTCCGTTTCTCGATCCGCCGGACGCGCGCAGCATCCGCGACGGTGTGCAGTTGCTGCAGGAGCTCGGCGCCTTCGACTCCTCGGGCGCGCTCACCGAAATCGGCCGCCGGTTGGCGAGGTTGCCGCTGGACCCGCGCATCGGCCGGATGATCCTGGCCGCCGACGACGAGAACTGCGTGCGCGAGGTGCTGGTGATCGCCGCCGCGCTGTCCATCCCCGACCCGCGTGAGCGTCCCGCGGACCGGGAAGAGGCGGCGCGGCAGAAGCATGCCCGCTTCGCCGACGAACACTCGGACTTCGTGTCCTACCTGAACCTGTGGCGGTACCTGCGCGAACAGCGAAAGGAGCGGTCCGGCAGTGCATTCCGCCGCATGTGCCGTGACGAGTTCCTGCACTACCTGCGCATCAGGGAATGGCAGGATCTGGCCGGACAGCTGCGCAGCATCGCCGGGGATCTGGGCATCCGCGAGGTGTCCGAGGATGCGGACCCGAGTCGTATCCACGCCGCATTGACCGCCGGGTTGTTGTCCCACATCGGATTACGCGAGGGTGACGGTCGTGACTACCAGGGGGCGCGCAACACCAAGTTCGTGTTGGCGCCGGGCTCGGTACTGACCCGCAAGCCCCCGCGCTGGATCGTGGTCGCCGACCTGGTCGAGACCAGCCGCCTGTTCGGCCGGACGGCGGCCCGCGTCGACCCCGACGCGATCGAAAGGGTTGCCGGGCACCTGGTGGCGCGCACCTACAGCGAACCGCACTGGGACGCCCGCCGCGGCGCGGTGATGGCCTTCGAACGCGTCACCCTGTACGGGTTGCCGCTGGTGCCGCGCAGATCCGTCGGATACGGCCAGATCGACCCGGAGGTCTCGCGCGACCTGTTCATCCGCCACGCCCTCGTCGAAGGTGACTGGCAGACCCGCCACCACTTCTTCCGGGACAACGCCCGCCTGCGCGCCGAACTCGAGGAGGTCGAGGAGCGGGCCCGGCGTCGCGACCTGCTGATCGGCGATGACGAACTGTTCGCCCTCTACGACGCCCGGATACCGCCGGAGGCGGTCTCGGCCAGGCACTTCGACGCCTGGTGGAAAAAGCAGCGGCACAAGACACCGGATCTGCTGACCTTCACCCGAGATGAATTGCTGCGCACCGAGCAGTCCGACGAGCATCCCGACACCTGGCGCACCGAGGATCTGGCACTTCCGCTGACCTATCGCTTCGAGCCGGGTGCGGCGGACGACGGTGTGACGGTGCATATCCCGGTCGAGGTGCTGACCCGCATCGGTGGTGACGGGTTCGCCTGGCAGGTGCCCGCATTGCGCGAGGAGCTGGTGACCGCGCTGATCAAGTCGCTGCCCAAGGATCTGCGCCGTAACTTCGTTCCGGCACCGGACACCGCCCGCGCCATCCTGGACGACCTGCACCCCGAGAACGGGTCTCTGTTGGCCGAGATCGCCAGGGAACTGCGCAGGCGCAGCGGGGTGGTGGTGCCGGTCGAGGCCTTCGACGTCGCCAAGGTGCCCGCGCATCTGCGGGTCACCTTCGCCGTGGAGACCGCCGAGGGTGCCGAGGTGGCGCGCGGCAAAGACCTTGCCGCGCTGCAGGATCGATTGGCGGCACCGGTGCAGCGGGCGGTCGCCCGCGCGGTGGCGGGCTCGTGGGAGCGCACCGGGCTGACCGGTTGGCCCGCGGATCTGGACGAGTTGCCGCGCAGCGTGGAGCAGGTCAGCGGCGGGCACACCGTGCGCGGGTTCCCGGCCTTCGTCGATACCGGGGCCGCCGTGGATGTGAAGGTCTTTGCGCTGGCGGCCGAGCAGGCCGCCGTGATGCGTCCGGGTCTGCGCCGGCTGGTGCGGCTGTCGGTGCCCTCGCCGGTCAAGGCGGTCGAGCGCGGACTGGACATGCGCGCCCGGTTGACGCTGAATACCAGCCCCGACGGCTCGCTGGCCGCGTTGCTCGACGATTGTGCCGATGCCGCGGTGGATGTGCTTGCCCGCGAGGTGGTCTGGACACGAGCAGATTTCGAGGCATTGACGGCGCAGGTCGGGAGGTCGTTGGCCGCCACGACGATGGAAGTCGCCCGGCGGGTGGACAAGGTGTTGGCCGCCGCTCACGAGGCGCAGGTGGCCATCCCCGATAGGCCCGCCGCTGCCCAGGTCGACGCCGTCGCCGATGTCCGCGCACAACTGGGTCGCCTGCTCCCCAAGGGTTTCGTGACGCTGACCGGCGTGACCAAACTGGCCGACCTGACCCGCTATCTGCTGGCGATCGGCAGGCGGATGGAACGGCTGCCGCACGGACTGGTGGCCGACCGGGAGCGGATGGACCGGGTACACGCCGTCGAGGACGCCTACGACGACCTGCTGCGCAGCCTCTCCCCGGCTCGCGCCGCCGGGCAGGATGTCGTCGATATCGGTTGGCAGATCGAGGAATTGCGGGTGAGTCTGTGGGCTCAACAGCTGGGTACCCCGCGGCCGGTCAGTGAACAGCGGATCTACAAGGCCATCGCGGCGATCCGGTAGCGGGCTACCGGGTATCGCGCCGAATATTTTAATTGTTGCGCATAACGCTATTCGCATTTGTGTTAATTCTTGCGTCGAATAGTTAAATTGAATTAACCGATATTGCTATCAAAACGTGTCGAATATGTGCACGGAATTTCAAATTCGACGGGTTATCTTTTCTGCGTTCCACCGCGGCGTTGCTTTCCGGCCACGCCGTAACCCTCACCTTTTGGGAGTAAGTAATGCGATCGAATACGTCCACGATGCTTCGCGTCGGTGCGGTAACCCCGATGGCGCTCGCTGCCGCCATGTGTTTCGCCGGAGTCGCGAACGCGGCCACCACCGTCAATTGGAGTTGCCAGGGCACGGTCCTCGGCGTTTCCCAGACCTCCAGCATGACCACGTCGGTCGACGGCGTCGCGCCGGGTTCGGTGACCGCGGGTTCTCCGGTCGCCATCACCCTCACGCCGGGTTCGTCGAGCGTGCCGTCGTCCGCCTCCGGCTTCACGGTGACGAATATCAGCAATCTGAAGATGATCATTCCGGTCCCGGCGAACTCGACATTCGTCTCCACCAGCACATCCGGTGGAACCGTGTCCGGTTCGGCGGCCCTGGTGGGGTCCGATGTGGTGCTCACCGTCCCCGGCCCGATCAGCGGTGGCAGCAGCTTCACACCGCCCGCGGTCACGATCAACGTCACGGCCAATGCTCCCGGAACGATCACCAGCAAGTACGCCGGCACCAGCTACTCCAGCCCCGGCATGACCATGACCACCCGGGTGTCACCCGGTATCAACGTTGCGACGTCGTGCTACCCGAATCCGTCGCCGACGCTCACGACCACCAACGTCACCTGATCGCTTGACCGCACAATTCTGCGGCTTTGCATGACGTGAATAGTTGTGCGATGACCCTCGGTCGGAAGAATTCCAGCCGAGGGTCATTGTCGTCCTTTCTCTGCGCGGGTCTATTTCGATGAGCTGAAACTCCCGTGCCTGCGGGACCGCACAAAAGTGGGCCCCGCTCGTTCAGGAGCGGGGCCCACGCGTCGTGGCGACGCGGTCGTTATGCCGCGGCGCCGGAGGACTCACTTGCCGACGTGCCACCGCCGGCCTCAGGGCCGCTGTTGCTGCCCGAGTTGCTGCTTTCCGAGCGATCCTCGCGGTTGGTCGACTGAGCGGAGTCGGTGGACTCGGTCGGCCTGCTGCTGCGGGCATTTCCGGTGCCGAGGTCGCTATCAGTGCTCTCAGCCGACGGAGACCGTAGATCCTGGTATCCGGATTCGCGCTCGGACTCGGACTCGGCCTCGGTGTCGGTGGGCTCTGCCGAGAGGGACTCGGTGAGGTCGGGTTCGGTGATCTCCGGCGCGGTGAGGTCGGGTTCGGTGACCTCCGGTTCTGCTGCCAGTGGCTCGGCGGGAGTGGTGCCGTCGATTGCAGGTTGCTCGGCGCCGGGTTCGACGGCGGCGGAGCCGTCGGTGTTTTCAGCGCTCGCCGTGCCCTCGGTGCGCAGGACCACCGTGGTCACGCTCGACTCGTCCGCAGGCAACGCCGACGGTCCCAGGTCTGCCGCCTTGGCTACCAGCGGTGCGGCCATTGCCGCCGCCGGCGGTACCGCCCCGAGCGCCTCGGCTATCGAGTTCATGGCTTTGATGGCCATGTCGATCAGTCCGTCGGGGCTCAGTAACCCCGCGTTGAAGCCGAATCCGTTGAAGAAGGCGCCGACCATCGCGCCGGGGATACCGAATGTGTCGTTGATCGCACCCAGCCAGTCTCCGGTTTGTACGGCGTTCAAGACGGATTGGAACTGGACTGCGGTGGCCTCGACGATGGCCGGAGGAATGGCGAGAGCGCCGAAGACCAGCCCAAGAGCGCCCTGTACCCCGGCCTCGACGGCATTCGCGAAGTTCTGTGCCATCGTGGAGGGAATTTCCAGCAGATTGATCAGCGGGAAGGCGCTGAAGAGTGCGTATCCCGCCACCGCTGAGTAGAGTGCGGGCAGACCATTGGTGATGTCACCGGCCATGATCTGATCCCAGGCGTTCTTCAGATTCATCGGCAGGCCGCTGGGGTTGTCGAAGCGCAGGTTGTCGATCAACGCGGTCACGGTCGATTGCAGAGCGGTGAACGTCTGCTCGCCATAACCGATTCCGTTCAGAATCAGCTGGCGCAGGATGGGTGCGGGATTGGCCAGGTAGGTCTGGGCGAGCGCACCGCCGTTGGCGATCGCGGTGTTGATGATCTGCAGCCATTGTTCGATCGGGTTGGTCGTCGCGCTGAGCGCAACCGTCGCTGTCGACACCGAACGCGCCAGTGGCTCCGCGATATCGGGCATCGGCTGAATGACCGGGGCGAGCGCTATCGCGCCGGCACCAGCTACCGCGATGCCGATTTTCAGACGTGGTTGTACGGTCGCGCTCATGCATTCTCCTGGTAATTGTCGGGCTAGGTAGCTGGAAGTTACCTGAGAAAATCGGCAGCAAGTATGGAATGGTGATTTCCCGAACATCAAGCGCATGGGGCAAAATCAAAGGGGAGAAAACTAGCAGGCTGAGATGGGTTCTGTGGCCTCACAGCAAATCCCTTATAAATGTTCGGTACTTACCGATAAACAACTAAATGCGCTTAATTAAGTAATGAAAGTATTTGCACGAAATTCCGCCCCGTGCTTTGTATTTTGGTCACGCCGAAAAGAGGGCGCCGTGCGGTGCTCGACCATGGCCACCCCGAGGGTGCGTCGCACGGGGGAGGGGATACCGCGGGTCGTGCGTCAGCGCGGTGCGTCCATGCGGACGTGTCAGTGTGGGTAGGGGTCCAACTCGCGCAGATGGTCGAGATGCTCTTGCTGGAGTGCGATGGTGCGATTGAGGAACTCGACGACGAAGGCGATCTCCCGCGCGTCGTAATCGCTGGCCAGCAGCTTTCCGCCACGGTCGAGTAGCGGGTGGAGGAGTTCGGAGATCCGGCGCGCTGCCAGGTCAGTGGCCAGCACGATGACGCGCCGCCGATCGGTGGGATGCAGCGACCGGCTGACATAGCCCATCTTCTCCAGTCGGTTGAGCACGATCGTGGTGCCCGCGGCGGTGAGGCCGAGCCTGTCGGCCAGTATTCCCGGGGTCATCGACTTCTCGCCGGCCAAGATGATGAGTTCGAGGGCCCGTCGATCCGTCTGGTTC
Source organism: Mycobacterium sp. VKM Ac-1816D (assembly GCF_000416385.1). Lineage (NCBI taxonomy): Bacteria > Bacillati > Actinomycetota > Actinomycetes > Mycobacteriales > Mycobacteriaceae > Mycobacterium > Mycobacterium sp. VKM Ac-1816D. Next base: position 18,586 of record NZ_AOHQ01000142.1, on the reverse strand, counting down.
ACCCCGAGCACCCGAACCAGTTCGCGTGCCAAGTCGTCGATGGTCCCGAGGAGCGATTCCATGGTCGTCCTCAGGTCCGCGGAGATCCGCGTCAGTTCCGTTGCCATCGGACGAAAAGACCTCCCCCGGTGTGGTCTTGGCTCCATTCTTGCGGACGCCGGTCGCACAGCAGACATCCCGTGGACCGAGCCCTTGTTTTCGATCGTGACGGATTTTGACTATACCGATGTACCGGTGCCTCGAGGGGTGAATATCGGCGCTTTGCTTCCGCTTTGCTCCAGCTACCGTCGATATATCCTTGCCAACAACGTATCTCGATGTCATCAGATGGGATCAGCTGGCGTTCAGCTCGATTGACGCATGTTGCTGTTCGAACACATCGGCAAGCCCGCCGGCTGTGCCGTGGTGCGGAACGCTCGGTCCACACCGATTGTCTAACCGCGGTATATAACGAAGAGCAGAAAACTAATTGGAGAAAGGCTTTCTCTCACCCCGAGCGCACCATTGCCGCCCCGGGCGTTCTAGGTGATGAGGTGCTCGATCCGGCCCACACCGTCGAGAGTGAGCGTCAGCGTGTCGCCGGGACGCAACCAGTGGCCGGTTTCCATTCCGGAGCCACCGGTCAGGGTCCCGGTGGCGAACAGTTCGCCGGCGTGCAGCTGTTCCGAACGCGAGGCGTGGGCCAGAACTTCGCCGATCCCGTGCGCCATATTGCCGCTTCGGACGATGCTGACGGTCGCACCGTTGACGGCGACCGATCCGGTGAGTGCGTCGATGCGCGGCAGTACCTCATCGGCGGTGACGGCGGTATCCGACATCGAGCTCAGGAAGTGCTTGGACTTCTGGGGGCCGAATCCGCTGTCCATCTCGGCGCGCTGGACATCGCGCGCGCTGAAGTCGTTGACGACGACAAAGGCGCCGATCGCCCGCTCGGCTTCGGCGGGCGTGGCGTCGAGCAAGGGGGCCGACAGTACGAACCCGAGCTCCAATTCGAAGTCGAGCGCGTCGGAGTAACTCGGTGTGGCGACCGGTGTGCCGGTCGGGACAAAGGTCTGAGCATTACCCATGTAGTAGATCGGCTGGCGGTAGAACAGCGGCTTGGGCCGAAGCTGCGGAGCGGGGTGACCGGTGACCTTCTCGTATGCCGCCGCGGCACGGTGTAGACCGGGATGGAAGCGGCGGATCAGACCCCGGGCGGCATCGATGTTGTGCTGTTCGTACAGCATGAAGTCGCGGAAGGACAGCGGTTGGAACGGCAGCAGATGTGGGCTGTTCCGAAGGTGCCGGTCGGCCTGCTCGGCCTCCCAATCGGCGTCGAACACCCGCCCGCCCAGCGCGGTGCTGCTCGACGCCGGCCGCCAGTCACCCCCGGGAGCAAGGAATTCGATCTGAAGGCCGGACTGGGTGCGGGTGCGACGCAGCTTCACCTCCGCGATCCTACGGATGGGCACCTACCCCCCGGGACGACGATTTTTCGCGATCTTTCCGTGGCTTTCCGCCGACAACCGAAGCGTCGGCGGCGAAGATGACGGCATGCAGCGTGTGGTGGTCGCCGGTCTGGGCGACGCGGGAGTGCTGACTGCGATGAAGCTGGCACAGCATTTCGACGTCGTCGGTATCTCGTCCAAGCCCGGCGTGGTCAGTGGCCAGGAGCTGGGTATCCGCCTGGCCCGCCCCGACGACTGGGCTCGGCACTATTGGATCGATTTCCACCGCTACCGAGCGCTCGACCCGGTACGCACGGTGCACGGCACCCTGACCGGGGTCGACCTGGGGGCGCGCACCGTGTCGGTCGATACCGGTGCGGCGACCACCATCGAGCCCTATGACGCGCTGGTCATCGCGACCGGGGTGCGCAATGGCTTCTGGCGGCACCCACACCGGCAGTCCAACGATCAGATCGACGCCGAGCTGCACGCCGCACATGTGCGACTCGCCGCGGCGTCGACCATCGCGGTGCTCGGTGGGGGCGCGGCCGCGGTCAGCGCGGCGGCCAACCTGGCCGCGGCGCTCCCACGGGCGCTCGTCGCGCTCTACTTTCCCGGCGACCGCGCGCTGCCCCAGCATCACGAGCGGGTATGGCGCCGGGTACAGCGCCGACTGCTCGACGCGGGCGTCGCGCTGCATCCCCGGCATCGCGCCGTGGTGCCCGAGGGCTTCCAGTGCGACGAGATCACCAGCGGGGCGGTCCAATTCAGTACCGGCCAGGCGGGGGCGCATGCCGATGCCGTGCTGTGGGCGATCGGTCGGGTGCGGCCGAACACCAAATGGCTACCCGGCGAGCTGCTCGACGAGGCCGGCTTCGTCGAGGTCACCGATCAGCTCCAGGTCCCCGGGCGCCCAGAGATCTTCGCCATCGGTGATGTCGCGGCCAGCGATCCACTGCGGTCCTCGGCGCGCAATCGTGCCGACGGGCTGGTCGCCCACAATGTCCGGGTCCAGCTCGACCGCCGCGGTGCCCCGCGACGGTTCCGCCCGGCGGCGCGGCGGTGGGGCTCGGTGCTCGGCGCGCAACCCGACGGTCTGGAGGTGTTCACCCCGACCGGGCGCGCGTTCCGATTCCCGGCCTGGTCCATCGAGCGGGTACTCCAGCCGTGGATCGTCAAGCGGGGCATCTACGGCGGCGTCCGCGACCGCTGAGCGGCTCGGTCCGGAATCCTGGACCGAGACGATAGCCTGATCGCGTGCACCGCCTGCTGCTCCGGAGCGTGCCACTGGTGTTGACGCCGGTGCTGCTGGCGGTGAGCACCTTTCCCGGGCAGTTCCGCGTCTCGTTGCCCTTTTGGCTACTGGCCTGCGCATCGGCGGTGGTCTTCCTCTGCGGTGAGCGCCGGCCGTTGCCGGTATCGCTGATCCTGTCGGTACTTGCGGTGCCGATGTTCGCCGATCAGGCCTGGGGCCTGTCGGGGGTGGTGCCCTATCTCGGCGCGATCGCGCTGGCCGATCTGACCGCCCGGGTGGACAGCAACAGGGTCGTGGCGGTGGCAAGTGCAGCCTGGCTGGCCGCGCTGCTGCTCGGTGTGGAGCTCGATGACCACGCCCAGCGCTGGGGTGCGGCCGATCTGACCACGGTGGCAGCGGCTTTGGGGCTCCCCCTGCTGCTCGGCCTGTATCTGCGAAGCCAACGTCAGATAAGGTCGGCCGCCCAGTCGCAGGTCCGCGCCCAGGAGCGCACCGCGATGGCGCGCGAACTGCATGACCTCGTCGCGCATCACATGGCATCGATCGTTCTGCGCACCGGAGTCGCCGAACACGTGATCGATGGTGCCGACCCGCGGGTCGCCGAGGTACTCGGCGACGTGCACCGCACGGCCGCGGACGCACTGGCCGATATCCGCAGATGGCAGAGCGCACTGCGCGATCCGGACCTGCACGAGGTCGCCATGGTGGAACCCGAAGCATTGTGGAGTGAGATCGACGCCGCGATCGAACGCACCCGCGCCGCAGGTTTCGCGGTGACCGCCGATATCGACAGGGACGGCACGGGTCTGGATGCGATGGCCAGGCTCACGGTGCTGCGAGTGATCCAAGAATCGCTGACCAATGTGATGAAACATGCCGAGCCCGTGGGCCCGGTGACGCTGAGCGTGACACGACGCGATGGTGGCATCGACATCCGAGTGGACAACGCCGGTGGCGACGAATCGGCGGGTGGGCTGGGGATCGTCGGGATGTCGGAGCGGTTGGCCCTCATGGGCGGTGAATTCCGCTCCGGTCGCGGTGAGCGGGGATGGGAGGTGCGGGCATGGTTACCCGTGTCGTGATCGCCGACGATCAGCGCCTGGTGCGAGCGGGTCTGCGGATGCTCTGCGATTCGACCGAGGACATCGAGGTGGTCGCGGAAGCTTCCGATGGGGCGCAGGCCGTCCGTGCCACCGCTGAACTGATGCCGGACGTCGTGCTGATGGATCTCCGCATGCCAGGGGTGGACGGCATCACCGCGACCGAGCAGATCCGCTCGGCACGGGCCGATTCGAAGATCCTGGTGTTGACGACGTTCGATGATGACGAGCACCTGTACCCGGCGCTGGCCGCCGGCGCGTCGGGGTTTCTGGTCAAGGACACCGAACCGAGTGAACTGCTCGCCGCGGTGCGACGGGTGGCCGCCGGGGAACTGGTGTTGTCGGCGCATGTGTTGCAGCGCTTGGTACTTCGCGCTGTCGACGCGCGCGGCACCGCGGCGGTGGAACCGGTCCCGCTGACCGAACGAGAAGAGGATGTGCTGCCGCTGGTGATCGAGGGTTTGTCCAATCAGGAGATCGCGGCACGCCTGCATCTGGGGGTGACGACGGTCAAGACCCATGTCGCGAACCTGATGACCAAGCTGGGCGCCCAGAATCGGGTACAGCTCGCGGTGTACGGGTATCAGCGCATGGTGTGACCCGCCATCGGGGTTGCCGGCGGACCCGCCGGCTGCTGCCCGGGGCCGAGGACGAGGAATTGTCCCATCATCCCCTGGTCCTCGTGCCAGGCCAGGTGGCAGTGGTACATGTACGGCCACGTGGGATCGGTGTAGTCGGTGAAGCGAACGGCGATCCGCATCCGTTGCGCCGGAGCGATGTACACGGTGTCCTTGAAGCCGGCGAGGTGTGCCGGTGGCGCGGCACCGTCGATGTCGATGATCCGGAACTGGGTGTCGTGGACGTGGAAGTTGTGCGGCCAGTTGTCGACGTTGCGCACGGTCCAGATCTCGTCGGTATCCACCGTCGCGTGAAAATCGATGCGGTTCATGTCCATCCGATTGTGGTTGATCATGAACCATTGCAGGTCGAACTGCCGCCGCACCGCCGCCGCATCATCGGGCAGCGCCGGTAACGCGGCCAGCGTCGCGGGTAATACCGGACTGCGACCGAGCGTGTCGTCGGCGTGGATCGCCAGGACGGTGAAAGCATCGTCCACGCCGAAGCGGGCCGCTTCGTCATCGGCCAGTCCGGCCCGGTTCTCGATGGGGAACGACTGCAGCGCAGCGGATTCACCGGGCCGGAAACCGACGACGATCTCGGCGCGTTCCCCTGGGGAGAGCTGGACGCGAGAGGCCTCGACGGGAGCCGCCAACAATCCGCCGTCACCGGCGATGATGTGGAACCGGCGATCATCGCCGAACCCGAAATTGTAGAGCCGGCCGCCCGACCCGTTGAGCAGACGCAACCGCACACGCTGCGTGGTCACCGAAAGATGGGCACCGGTGATGCCGTTGGTCAGGAGCGTGTCACCGAGAAGTCCGATATCGGTGGGGTCGGACTCGTCCAGCGCTCCCGCAGCGGTGAACCTGCGGTCCTGGACGATCAGCGGGATATCGTCGATACCGTAGTCGCGCGGCAGTCCGTCGACGGTGTCGTCATCGATCAGGAACAGCCCGGCCAGTCCTCGGTAGATGTGCTTCTCGGTCGCACCGTGCGGGTGCGGGTGGTACCAGAGCGTCGCCGCGGGTTGTTTTATCTCCCAACGGGGTTCCCAAGAACCACCGGCCGGCACGGTCTGATGCGGCCCGCCGTCACACTGCGCGGGAACGTGCATGCCGTGCCAATGCACGGTGGTCGGCTCGGCCAACTCGTTCTGCACGCGCACCGCGACCTGTTCCCCACGGCGCGCGCGCAGTGTCGGGCCGAGGATGGACCCGTTGAATCCCCAGGTCGCCGTCCGCACGCCGGGCTGTATCTCGGTGTGCCCGGACATCGCCCGCAACACGAAGGTGCGGGTCCCGTCGACGACGGTGGAATCGGCCTGCGGCGGTATCGGCAGCGGACGGGTCGAGCGCTCGGCGGCGGCGGTGGTGCGTGAGCACCCCACGCTCAGGACGAGCGGGGCCGCGGCGAGACCGAACAGCAATTGTCGGCGGGTTGGTGAGAGCACCCCCTGAGTCTTCGGAATTCGGCATCCGCTGTACTCAGCCGTACGGTCCGAAAATTCGGCCCGCCAGCACCTTGTGCCGGTCGTGAATGTCTGCTAACGCCCGGTCGCGACCCGCGGCGGCTTCGGCTCGGCGGTGTCGAGCACCAGCTCGGCAACCCGATTGCGATGCGCCTCCGCACTTCCCAGCAGAGCGGCATCGGTGGTCGCCCGCTTGAGATAGAGGTGTGCCTGGTGTTCCCAGGTGAAACCGATGCCGCCATGGACCTGAATGGTGTCCGCGGCGATACGACTGAAGGCCGCCGAGGCGACGGCCTGGGCGATGCTGGCCGCCAACGCCGGGTCGTCGGAGCCGTCCCCGATGGCCCACGCCGCGTGATAGGCGGCCGAGCGGGCATGCTCCAGGTCGACCATGCCCTCCGCCAACCGGTGCTTGACCGCCTGGAACGAGCCGATGGGCCTACCGAACTGCAACCGCGACGTCGCGTAGGCCACCGACAGATCGAGCAGATGCTGCGCGGCGCCCACCTGCTCGCCCGCCAGCAGGGCCGAGCCGACCTGTAGGGCGTGGGTGATCACCCGGACGGCCTCGTCGGGTCCGGCGAGCAGCCGCGCCGGGGCGTCCTGCAATGCGATATCGGCCTGCGGACGGGTCAGGTCGAGGGTGACCAACGGAGTGCGTGACACACCCTCGGCGTCGGCGTCGACGGCATACAACGACACCCCGCCGCCGCCACGCGCCGCGACGAGCAGCTCGTCGGCGGCGGCACCGTCCACGACACGTGCGACGGTGCCGGTGAGTCGGTCGGTCCCCGAGACGGTGACGGCGGCCGGATCGAAGGCGCCCGCCCGGTCGGGCACCGCGAACGCAGCGGTGCGGGCCCCCTCGATCAAGGCGCCCAGCAGCTCGTCACGCGCGGCCCCTGCCGGTGCCGCCACCAGCGCCGGGATCGACAGATAGACCGTCCCGAACAATGGCCCGGTGGCCAATGCCGCACCCAATTCCTCGACCGCGATGGCCTGGTCGACCAGCGTGCCGCCGAATCCGCCGTCGGATTCGGGCACCGTGAGGCCGAGCACGCCGAGCTCGGCGCCCAGCCGCCGCCAGACCGCGCGGTCGAACCGCGGCTCGCACTCCATGTGTGCCCGGGCACTGGCCTCGCCGAAGTTGTCCGCGGCGAATTTCCTTACCGCGGACCGTAATTGATTCTGTTCATCGGTGAACACGAACTCCTCAGCCTTTTTGTCGGGCTGATCCGTAAACTCCTCAGCCTTTTTGTCGGGCTGATCCGTAAACTCCTCAGCCACGCGGAATCTCCTTCCACGGCATGCCCGCGTCAGCGCGCAGATCCCCGGGCAACCCCAGGATTCGTTCGGCCAGGATGTTGCGCATCACTTCCGATGTCCCGCCTTCGATCGTGTTGGCCTTGCTACGCAGGAAACGCTGCTGGATCGGACCGCGACAGTCACCGTCGTCATCGCGTTCGAGCGCGTAACTGTGGTACAGGATGCCCTCGGCGCCAAGCAGATCCATGCACCACGTGTAGATGTGCTGGTTGAGCTCGGCGCCGACGAGCTTGCCGATCGACCCCTCCGGGCCGGGGCCGCCGACGCTCGCGGTCGCCCGTGATCGCTGCGCGGTGAGGCGCTGTGCTTCCGAGCGCAACCACAGTTGGGTCAATCGTTCGCGCAGCACCGGGGTCTGCAGGTCCGGGCGCGCCGCCCACAGCCCGACGGCCTCGGAGATGGTGCCCGCACCGCGCCGCGATCCGCTACCGCCCAGCGCACTGCGCTCGTTCATGAGTGTCGTCATCGCGACACCCCAACCGTTGCCGATCGCCCCGAGCCGGTGGGCATCCGGGATGCGGGCGTCGGTGATGTAGACCTCGTTGAACTCGGCCTGCCCGGTGAGCTGTCGCAGCGGTCGGGTCTCGACGCCGGGGGCGTGCATGTCCAGGACGAAGTAGGTGAGCCCCTTGTGCTTGGCGACCCCGGGATCAGTGCGGGCCAACAGCAGGCCCCAGCGCGCGCGGTGCGCCAGGCTGGTCCACACCTTCTGGCCGTTGATCACCCACTCGTCGCCATCGGGCACCGCCGAGGTGGCCAGGCCGGCCAGGTCGGATCCGGCGCCGGGCTCGGAGAACAGCTGGCACCAGATGTCCTCGGTGCTGGCCAGCGGCCGCAGCCAGAACCGCTTGAGTTCCTCGGATTGCGCATGTTCCCGCACCGTCGGTGCGGCCATCCCGTAGCCCATCGGGTTCAACCCCAGGGGCATCGGACCGCCGGCACCCTGCAGGACGGCGTCGGCAACGGCCTGCAGTCCCCGAGACACTCCCATACCGCCCAGGCCCTCGGGGAAATGCACCCACGCCAGACCGGCGTCGTAACAGGCGGCCAGGAACTCCGGGACGGGCACCACCTTGGGGTCGTGCTCCTCGACGACTCGCCTGGCACGTTCGGCGACCCGTTCGGCATCTGCTGTCGCACTCATGCAGCCACCCTAGGCAAGAGTGATCGACGTCACGTATGCGGGTCTACCAACCGGTGGGGCAGGATGGCGTTCATGCATGTGACCGCGCACGCCACCGTCGACACCGATATCCAGAAGGTGTGGGACACCCTGACCGACCACCTGGGCATGGCCGGCTGGGGGCCCGGAATCAGCGTCACCCTGGGACGCCCCGGCGCTCCCGAGCCCAACGGACTCGGGGCCGTGCGCCGGATCAGCACACCCGGACCCGGACCGGACATCGTCGAAGAGGTCACCACCTTCGAGGCACCCCATGTCTTCGGCTACAAGGCGCTGTCGGGCACGCCGTTCCCCGGCTACACCGGCGAGGTGCGGCTGACCCCGTCCGGGACCGGGACGCAGATCGACTACACGATCGGCTCGACCGCCTCGTTCCCGCTCGTCAAGGCGCCGCTCGCGGTGGTCGGGCAGGTGCTGCTGCGCCTGCTGGTGCGCGCCGCGTCGCGCGCCTGACCGCGAGGCCGCTACCGGTTCGGCGGGCCGTTCACGCCGTAATCGAAGACGCGGGTGGCTTCTCCGACCGCGGCCGTGGCCGCGGTCATGTCCAGCGGCTGTAAGGCCACCTCGATGAACACCAGGCGATCGGCGTCCGCCGCAGCGGCGAGTGCGTCCCGTAGTTCGGAACGCGTGGTGCAGACCGCGGCCAACAGCCGGTCGTCGTCGATGCCGAATGCCCGTGGCACATCGGGGTACACCCAGTCGGCGACGTCGTTGTAGGCCGAGGTGGCCCCCAGGATCGATCGTTCGATGGTGTAGCCGCGATTGTTGAGCAGGAATATCACCGGCGCGAACCCGTGCCGGATGACCGAGGACAGTTCCTGCGCGGTCACCTGGAACGAACCGTCGCCGGTGCACAGCACATGCCGTCGGTCCGGGCGGGCGACCAGGGAACCGAACAGGGCGGGAAGCGCGTACCCGATTGAGCCCCAGCTCGATTGGTTGATATAGCTGACCCCTTCGGGCAGCGACATCCCGACGGTGTTCTGAGCCGAGGTGCCGGTTTCGGCGACCAGCACATCGCCGCCGCGCAGGAACCGTTGCAGTTGCCCGAAGAAGAATGCCTCGGTGAGTTCGCCACCGTCGGGCTCGTCGGCCTGGCCCCGCGGCGTGGTGTGCCACCACCGCGGGCGGGCGGCGGTATCGACCGATCCCAGTACCGCGTCGATGGTCGTGCCGTAATACACGGTGCTGTCCGACAATTGGGTGTACGTGGGCTCCAGCCGCACGACCGACCTGCCCGAGAAGTCCAGCGTGAAACACGCGGTGGTGACATCGGATCTGGTGAAGCCACAGGTGATCACCAGATCACTGTCATCGAAGATGGCCTGACCCGCGGAGCCGGGCAGCATGCCCTGGTACTGCTCGGACATGGGGTCGGCGTAGTGCACGGCGGGCAAGGTGCAGAAGTACGGAATGTCCCGCTGGGCGCAGAATCGCTCGATCGCGGGCAGGGCGCCCCAGCGCACGGCGGCCGCATCGAACACCACCACCGGCCGGCGCGCCCCGGACAACATCTCGGACAGCCGCCCGGCCGCCGCGAGAACGTCCCGGTGCGCCGGTTCGGCGTCACCGACGGTCAGTATGTCCTCGGGCGTGGCGATGTCGACGTGGGGCAGATCCGAGGGCAACTCGAGGCGGACGGGCCGCCGTGACCGGAACGCCGCCCGCAGGGCGTGGTCGATGACCTCGACGGCGTTATCGGTCGAGATCGTCGCCGAGTACTCGGTGAACTCGGCGAACGCTCGGTGGACGTTGCGATAACCGCCGTCGAGCAGGCTGTGGTGCAACGACTTACGATCACGTACCGCGTGCGCGGGTGGCGCGCCGGAGATGTGGATCAGTGGGATGTGTTCGCAGTACGCGCCGGCCACCCCGTTGAGCGCACTGAGGCAGCCCACGCCGTAGGTGGTGATCAGCACGCCCGGCTTTCCCGAGCGCGCGTAACCGTCGGCGGCGTAGGCGGCGTTGAGCTCGTTGCAGTTACCCATCCAGCGCATCGTCGGATGCGCCTCCAGCTGCTCCAGGAACGACATGTTGTAGTCACCCGGCACACCGAAGGCGTGTGTGGTGCCGACCTCGGCCAGCCGACGAAGCAGGAACTCCCCGATGTTCATCCGACACTCCTTGCGATGCTGCGGCCCGCGGCGCGGCCGGTGAACAGGCAGCCGCCGACGAATGTGCCCTCCAGGGAACGGTGGCCGTGGATCCCGCCTCCACCGAACCCGGAAACCTCCCCCGCGGCGTAGAGGCCCTCCAGTACGGTCCCGGTCTCGGTCAGCACTCGGCCCTGAAGATCGGTCTGTACTCCGCCCAATGTCTTCCGCGTCGTGATGTGCAGCTTGACCGCGATCAAGGGGCCGGCCTTCGGATCCAGGATGCGCCCCGGCTTGGCGACGCGGAAACGGTCGGGCCAGTAGCGGCGGGCGTTGTAGATCGCCGCGAACTGGGGATCCTTGCTGTAGCGGTTACCCACCTGGGAGTCGCGGGCGGTGATCTCGCGTTCCAGGACAGCAGGGTCGACGGCCATCCGGGCGGCCAGCTCACCGATGGTGGCCGCCTGCACGAAATCCGCTCCACGGTCCAGGAATTTCTCGGCGAAACCGCCCAATCGAGGACGCAGCAGACCGTGTATCACCGCCAACGGGTGCTTTCCGGTGATCGCCGGATTCAGCTCCTGACCGGACATCGCGAACTCCTTGGCGAAGATCTCGGCGTTCATCACCAGCCACGAGTGGGTGTGGCCGGAGGCCATCACGTACCGGACGGCTCCAACGGTGTCGAAGTTCGGGTACAGCGGCGGAGGTAGTCGGATGCCGCCGCCGTCGAGCCACAGCGCCGACGGGCCCGCGGTGATATGGATTCCGTGATTGGGCCAGACCGGATCGATGTTGGTGACGCCATCGGGATAGAACCAGAGCCGGTTCTCGTTGGCGATCTTCGCCCCCGCCCGTTTGGCGACGGCGATCAACGATCCGTCGACGTAGGCGGGGTTGCCGCAGAGCATGTCGTCGGGAAAGGTGCCGAAGCTCTCGGTGAACAGGCGCCGCACCATCGTCGGGCTGCCACCGACGCCGCCGGTCGCCAACAGCACAGCGCTTGCGGTGGCGCTGAATTCGCCCACCGCGGTCTCGCTCGAACGCGCGCCACGCCGATGCGGGGACGGCTCGAGCAGTGTTCCGTGGACACCGGTGATGCGACCGCCGGTGGCGTCCAGACCGGTCACACGGTGGCGGAACAGACGGGTGACCAGACCGCGCGCCTGGGCGTCGAGCACCCGGCGGGCGAAGACATCGACCAAACCCGGGCCGGTACCCCAGGTGATGTGGAAGCGTGGCACGCTGTTTCCGGACCCGAGTGCGCCGTGCCCGCCCCGTTCGGGCCAGCCCGGGAGCGGGAAGGCGCGCCAACCCAGTCCGCGCAGCCAGCGGCGCTTCTCGCCGGCGGCGAAGTCGACATAGTGCGCGGCCCACTGCCGCGGCCAATGATCATCGTCGCCGTCGGAGAACTGCGCCGAACCCAGCCAGTCCTGCCACGCGAGATCGCGTGAATCCCGGATCCCACACATCCGCTGTTCGGGGGTGTCGACCATGAACAAGCCCCCGAACGACCAGTAGGCCTGACCGCCGAAATCGACGGGCCCCTCCTGGTCCAGCAGCAGAACGCGTCTGCCCGCCTCGACGAGCTCGTGGGTAGCCACCAGACCTGCCAGTCCGTGACCGACCACGATCACATCGGCGGACGGCGGCGTCATGGGGATACGGGTCTCCGGTCTGTTGTCTGTTCCCGGGACAGTACCGACCGCGATGCCCCGGTGCGGGTGGAATCCGACGCACGCCTGTCCCGCACGCCCCGCCGTTGCCGCCGGACCGGGTGTCTGCACCGACATAGGCGTGGGGCCAAGAGTGTGTCCGCCGACATTGTCGGTCGGGCCACGTCACCCGCATCGTGTTCTCGTGACGACCATCACAGGAAACCGACTCGCCAAGATCGCCGTTGCCTTCGCATCCGCGCTCACCATCGCCGCTGCCACGGCATGCTCCGCAGGCCTCGGCGGTCCGGCCTCATCCCGCTCGGCCCAGGACGGTGTCATCCGGTTCACCTTTGCCCCCGACCCGATCTGGGACTACATGCATGACACCGGGGTCATCGACGAATGGGAACGCGACACCGGCTACTCCATCGAAACCAGCGCCACCTGGGACGAATTCGGGCTGTTCGCCGGTGGGCACGCCGACATCATCTCCTCGGCCTCCTTCGAGGTCCCAGCCCTTGAAGAGCAGACCCAGCGCGAGACCGTCATCATCGGTCGCTACAACGCCGAACGCAGCCGCATCCTGGTCCGTGCCGATGATCCCGCCCGGTCGCTGGAGGATCTGCGGGGTCGACGACTCGGTGTCTTCACCACCGTGTCGGGCACGTTGGTATGGAGTGCGCTCGTGCAGCAGATGCACGGTATGAATCTCGTCGCCGCGGGTGAGCGCCCCAGCGATGTCGACATCGTGGTCGCCGATATCCAGAACCTGTCGAATCTGTTGGCACGCGGTGAGATCGATGCCTGTATCTGCTACCCCGACCTGTCTGCTCGAGAACTGCGCGACGGATCGGTGCGGGCACTCTATGACGGCAAGTCCTCGGCCGACCTCTTCGCCGAACTTTCCTGTCCGGGTTGCCGTTCGTGATCGTCAACATCGCCAAGGCGACCCGAGCGGTACCGGCCGACCTGGTGCTGATGGCGCGGGCTTTCGGGGTCTCCCGGACGACGGTGCTGCGGCAGATCGTCGTCCCCGCTGTCGCCGGATCCACGGTGGCCGCAGTCAGATTCGCCATCATGAGCGCCTGGAACGGCCTGCTGCTTGCCGAGTGGTTCGGCGCCACCTCCGGTGTAGGTTGGCGGTCCCGTTACTGGTATGACGCCAACCAACTCGACGGCTTCCTGGCCTGGGTGCTGGTCTTCATCCTGCTGCTCGTCATCGCCGATCTGCTGATCCTCGGACCCATCGAGCGCTACGCCACCCGCTGGCGCACCGCCTGACCACCCGACCGTACCGAACTTAAGGAAAAGCCATGGCCTCCATCGATATCCAGAACCTGGTCAAGGAGTACACCGACCGCCGCGGCGACATCACCCGCGTCATCGACGGGGTGGATCTCACCATCTCGGGTGAGACATTCGTGTCCGTCGTCGGGCCGTCGGGCAGCGGAAAGACCACACTGCTCAATATCGTCTCGGGGATCGAGACGCTCACCTCGGGCAGCGTGCGCCTGCGCTCGGGCTCCGACGACGCCCGCGTCGGCTATGTGTTCCAGGATCCCCGACTGCTGCCGTGGCGCACCGTGATGGCGAATCTGGGCTTCGTGCAGCACGAGCGTGCAGGCTGGCAGGAACGGGCCGAACACTATCTGGACCTGGTGGGACTGAGTCACTGCGGCAACAGGTTTCCCGCGCAGCTATCGGGTGGCCAACAGCAGCGGATCGGTATCGCCCGCGCGTTCGCAGTCGAACCCGATGTGTTGCTGATGGACGAGCCGTTCAGCCACCTCGATGCGATGACCTCGCGGACGCTGCGTGAGCATCTGGAACGGATCTGGCTGGAGTCCCGGCGCACCGTCATGTTCGTCACCCATGACGTCACCGAGGCGGTGCAGTTGTCCGATCGGATCGTGGTGCTCGCGCCGGGTGGACGCATCCACGAGGTCATCGACGTCGATCTGCCCAGACCCCGCAAAGCGTCCGACCCGGCGGTCGCGGTGCTGCAGGCCGAGGTGCTTGCCCGCTTCGAGGCTCTCGAGGCAATGGCATCGGTCTGAGCAGTCGTACGGGCGAACTCAGTGCGTCAGGGCCCTGGTCACACCCGCCGCCACGACCTTCTTGGCCACCGGGTGCTTCTGCCGACGTGACTTCCCACGATTGCGGCGGACCACCAGGAGGGCAACGACGGCCAAGCCGGCGACGACCGCGATCGCGACACGGGAGTCGGCCTTCTCGGCGACGACCTGCTTCACCTCGTCGGTCTTCTCCGCGACGGCCTGCTTGGCATCCTGGGCCTTCTCGGTGACGGCCTGCGCCGCGTCCTCGGCCTTGTCCGCGACCGCGTCCAGCCCCTGGTTGACCTGTGCGGTCGCCTTGTCCGCGGCGCCGTCGGCCTTCAGGTCGTCATTGCCGACCAGATCGCCGGCGGCCTCCTTGGCGCGGCCGGCGAGTTCCTCTGCCTTGTTCGTGATATCTGCCATGATCGGTGTCCTTTCTCGCTTCGTTGCTGACTGTTGGTCGTGACGAAGCGGCGAAAGCGCATGCATCCCGGGGGGTGAGGCTGCTCACAGCAGCCGAGAGGTTCAGGCGATCCGCGGGATCTCGGCGTTGATCCGGTCCAGCAGCGCCGGATAACGTTTGGCTTCCGGGTGGCCGCTCGGCTTGCCGCTGCTGATCACCGCCACCGACAACGCGCGCTGCGGATCGGCCCACACCGCGATATCGGTCAGCCCCGTATGCCCGAAGGCCCCACCGGCATCCTTACCGAACGGGCCGAACCGCTTGGACCCCAGCATGTAGCCGGTGCCCCAGCGCATCGGCTGCAAACCCGTCGCGAGATCCGGGCGCAGCCGCCGGGCTTCGGCCGTCGCCCGGCGCAACGTGTCTGCCGCCAGTACCCGGTGCCCATCGAGTTCCCCACCGCGGACCAGGATCTCGGCGAACCGTGACAACTCGAATGCGTTCGAGACGGTGTTCGACGACGGGATGACACCGGTGAGGAACTCGGGCGTGTTGGAGAACGGGATGATCTGTTGGGGGGTACCTCCGACGGCCGTCTTGAATGCCTTGGCAATCGGCGCGGGCAACGGCTTGCCCGTCACATGGCTCGGCGCAACCAACGGAACGTCCTGGGGCGCAACACCATAATTCGTCCAACGGAAACCGAGTGGATCGAGGATCTCCTCGGCGAGGATATCGCGGATGCTGCGTCCGGTGGCCGCCGAGATGATCTCACGCATCAGCGGACCCCACGTCACACCGTGGTAGATGTGGACCAGACCGGGCCGGTACACCGGCTTCATCCGGCCGAGCATCTCACGCGCGTATTCGCTGTCGTCCATCCGCTTCAGATCGGGACGAGGCCCGGTGGCGAACGGGATGCCGGCGCTGTGGGTCAGCGCATGCCGAATGGTGGTGCGGTCCTTGCCATGACTGGTGTAGTCGGGCAGGTAGTCACACACGCGATCCTCGAGGGAGAAGGCGCCGCGCTCGACCAGCATGTGGGTCACGGTGGTGGTGATCGCCTTTGCGGCGGAGTACACGCAGTACGGCGTATCGGTGCGCACCGGGACGCGCTCGGCATCGGCGGGATCGTGCGGCCCGTTCCCCCACGCGTGTCCGATGGCGCGATTGAGGATGACCTTGGAGTTGCGGCGCAGGCAGACCTGGATGGCCGGGTGCATACCGGCCCGGTACCAGTGCGTGGCGGCATCCCAGATCCGTTCCACCGCACCGGAATCAACCTCATCGGTATCCTCGATGCCCCGATCGGTGATCGCGTCGAGGTCGTCGGTCACCTGGATGCGACCCTCGTGAACGCTCACGGGGCGTCCTTGCGCAGCACCGCGGACAGGTGGTGCTGCAGTGGTTGGCCGACGGCGGCCATCTGGACGGTGTAGCTCAGCTCCTCACCGCGCAGTGTGAAGGTGCGAGCCATGGCGCTGACATCCTTGGCCGAGGACGACCGGCCGATGGTGGAGGTCATCGTCATGGTCAGCGCACCGTCGTCGCCGATCTGCAATGGCCCCTCCATCACCTCGACGATGCCGGTGGGGTGCGCCAACACCCATTCGACCCGGCCGGGCTCGGGTATCCGGATGTAACCCGTCTCGGCGTGCAGCGGTCGTCCGTCGGCGCGTGAACGCGTGTGCTGGTTATAGGACAGGAACGGTTTCCCGACGTGACCGAAGGTGATCGACTCCTGATACTCGAAAGACGGAATCGTGGGGTACTCGCCCGCGCCGGGCCCGGCCCAGATACCCAGCAGAGGCTCCAGGACCGTCATCGCGGGATGCAGGTCGACCATGCTCGTCACCCTACGTCGTGATCTACTTGCGCCGATATGAGCCAGCATGATCAGTCCCTCGTCGCACCCATCCAGCGCCCGCACCCCACCCGCTCGGACAAGGCTCTCTACCCGGTGACCGGGCTGGCCATCGCCCGATACGGTGACGTCGACGCCAACGGACACGTGAACAACCTTGCCCTGGAGTCACTGCACGAGACCGCTCGTGCGGAGTTCAACGAGCACATCTTCCCCGACATCTACCAGCCGGCATCGCGCACGGTCCGGCTGGTGTCGGCCAGCAACGTCGTGCATTTTCTTGCCGAGGTGCACTGGCCGGCGACCATCGAGACCGGGCTGGGTATCGGCAAGCTCGGCCGCACATCCTATGTGGCGTCCACCGCCCTGTTCGTCGGCCAGACCTGCGTCAGCCTGTGCGACACCGTGCTGGTGATGCTCGATGACGACGGGCCCACCCCGATCCCCGACGAGGCGCGCGAACGGCTCGGCGGATACCTGCTGGCCTGAAACACCGCTCTGAAACGTCGATGGTCGTGCACCCGGGTGGGTGCACGACCATCGATGTGTGTGTGAGTCCCTAGAGCGCGGCGTCGGCCTCGCTGAGCGCGGCATCCAGGATGGCCAGGCCCTCGCGGACCTCGTCATCGCTGATGTTGCAGGCCGGAACGGCGTGGATGCGGTTGAAGTTCGCGAACGGCAGCAGTCCGCCGGACTTGCACGCCGCGATGACCGCGTTCATGGCCGGGCTCGATCCGCCGTAGGGCGCCAACGGTTCCCGTGTCTGCTGATCGGCCACTAGCTCGACGGCCCAGAACACGCCGAGGCCGCGCACCTCGCCGACACAGCGGTGTCTGGCCGCCAGGTCGCGCAGGCCGGGACCGAGCACGTCGGCGCCGATGCGCTTGGCATTGGCCACCATTGCCTCGTCCTCCATCGTGTTGATGGTCGCGACCGCGGCCGCGCAGGCCAGCGGATGGCCGGAGTAGGTCAGCCCACCGGGGTAGGCGCGGTCGGCGAATGTCGCGGCGATCTTCTCGCTGATCGCGACGCCACCCAGCGGGACATACCCGGAGGTGACACCCTTGGCGAAGGTGATCAGATCCGGTGTCACGTCGAAGTTCTGGATGGCGAACCACTCGCCGGTACGGCCGAATCCGGCCATCACCTCGTCGGCGATCATGACGATGCCGTACTTGTCACAGATCTCCCGCACACCGGCCATGTAGCCGGGCGGCGGCACCATGATGCCCGCGGTGCCCGGCACCGACTCGAGGATGATCGCGGCGAACGACGTCGCCCCCTCGTGCTGGATGAGGCGCTCCAGGTAGTCCAGCGCACGCTCGGATTCCTGCTGCTCGTTCTCGGCGTGGAACGACGAGCGGTACAGGAACGGTCCGTTGAAGTGCACGACGCCGGCGCTGGCGTAATCGTTGGGGTAACGACGTGGGTCGCCGGTCAGATTGATGGCCGTGTCGGTCCCGCCGTGGTACGAGCGGTAGCGCGAGAGCACCTTGTAGCGGCCGGTGTGCAGCCGGGCCATCCGCACGGCGTGCTCGACGGCGTCGGCGCCGCCGTTGGTGAAGAAGATCTTGTTCAGATCACCGGGCGTGCGCTCGGCGATCAGCCGGGCTGCCTCCGAGCGGGCGTCGTTGGCGTGCTGGGGCGCGATGGTGCACAGTTTGGCGGCCTGTGCCTGGATCGCCGCGACGACCTTCGGGTGCTGATGCCCGATATTGGTGAAGACCAGCTGACCGGAGAAGTCGAGCAGCTTGTTGCCCTCGCCATCCCAAACATAGGAGCCGTCCGACGCGACGATCGTCATCGGCTTGATCTGCGCCTGCGCGGACCAGGAATGGAACACGTGGGCGCGGTCGAGTTCATAGGTGCGGGCGGCTTCGGCGCGGGCGTCGTCGACGGTCAGACCGTTCGGCAGCGTCGCGATGTCAGGGGTGGTCGTCATAGGTCCATCTTTCACTCAGTGCGGCGGCAGCGGGTAACGGATTCCCCGGCGAGCGTGCGTGGACTCCCATCCACGAGGGGCGTGTCGGGGTGCAGACACGCACGCTCGCCGGGGAGGGATCAGGCGTTCTCGGGGAAGCCGAGGTTGATGCCGCCGTGGGAGGGGTCGAGCCAGCGGGTGGTGATGGCT